>DASXVB010000104.1:0-4040 GCA_036504475.1 Methanosarcina sp. | reverse complement strand
CGGATGGGTCGTCATCGGCCGCACCAGTTATGAATCCTGGCCCTATTTTTCCAAGTAGCCATCTAAGAATTCTCATAGGCCATACAGCCCTTTTCTCCTGCTTTTGTTGTGTCTGTGGCGTTGCAAATTGCAGTGGTTCAAATCATGCTTTCCTGCGAGGATAAAACCGATCATAAGGACAATATGGGCATTCAACGACGTTCTGAATTTTATATTATAATCTCAAAATATTGTTATATATAAGGTATTTTTGGGTATCTTACTATACAAGCATATCTTTTAGTGTTCCTATAGGAATCTCTCTATGAAAAACTTGGATACTCCAACACAAGTGAATTCCAAAAAATGCCCCGAATTCTAAGCGGGTATAAAAATTGACAGAAACAGAAGCTAAGTCAAAACCAGAGTAAGCTCAATAAAAAACCAAAGACCATACTCTGATAAGCAGAAGATATTTCTCCGGAATAGTAATGTTTATTTTGATTTAGAACAGATTAATTTTATGGATATATTGGGGAGTAAACACCTTAGGGGAGCTAATCTGATAGGGGCTAAACTTCAAGGAGCAGACTTTCAAGAGGCTGACCTTATAAAAACCAATCTTGAAGGAGCTGATCTTCGAAGGGCTAATCTTAGAAAGGCTGATCTTCGAGGGGCTAACCTTTCAGATACTCACCTTCTTAATGGCAAAGGAGCAGATCTTCAAGAGGCTGACCTTCAAGAGGCTAATCTACAGGGAGCTAAGCTTATGAAGGCTAATCTTCAGGACTCTAATCTTGAAAGAGCTAACCTTCAACTGGCTAACCTTCATCTGGCTGATCTTAAAGGAGCTAACCTCAGAGAGGCTAACTTTCAAGTTGCTAACCTTGAAGGAGCTAACCTTCAGAGAACTAATCTTGAGAAAGCTGACCTCTACGGAGCAGACCTTCAAGAGTCAAATCTTCAAGAAGCTAATCTTAGACGTGCTAATCTTTATGGAACAGACCTTCACAAAGCCAATCTTCTTAGAGCTGAGCTTCAAGAAGCTAATTTTGAAGGGGCTAACCTTACAGGGGTTCATAACTTATCCATTGAGCAGCTCTCTAGAGTGAAAACACTTTATAACGCAAAATTAGACGAAGAGATCTTGATTCAATTAAAAGAGAAGTATTCTACCATACTTGAAGAACCTGATGAATAACCAGACATTATTCAAATTTCTCTATATTTTTCTTTTCTGGTTGCTTTGGTCGGATCCAAACAATTTTAAATATTCTCTACTGTTGTCGGGAGGTGAATTGCCATCGTCATTTATTTGACGATGGAGCTTATCCTATGTTTGCGTTATCTTGTACCGATCGTTTTAGAGATTTTTATCCTCTTTAAGGGTCTTCAATAACTCGATGACTGAATATGAGGCCCGTGTAATTCCCATGCTGCGTTTATCTGTATCTGTGCCAGCTATATAGAAATTCTGAATCGGAGTTCTGATATCTGCAAACTTTCCATCTATTGAGACTGTAGCTTTTTCGGGAATTGTTATCTGTTCATGCTGCATATCAACATGTTTCTCGGCGTTTGGAATAGCACGGAAAATGGTGTCATAGGCTTTTTTAAGTTCATGCTTTTCACTATTGTTCTCGTTGATAATGAAAGTAAAGCCTATAAGTTGTTTGTCTTTGGGAGCAAGTGATTGATCGTAATTACTTATTGGAGATGCCCAATAAGCAAGATCCTTAAACCAAATCTCTGAGCCTGTGTAATTAAATTCTGGGATCTTTTTTTCCATTCCAAGCCATATAGTCAGGCTTTTATTATGGACAATACCTTTTAAGTCTGCTACATATTCTGGAGGAATATCCTTTATAAGCTTGGGAAGTTCTGTTGCAAATCCTGTGTAGATAACAATATCTGAGTTATATATCTCATCGGCTTCTACACCTAATATCTTCCCGTCCTGTACTAAAATAGATTTTACTTCACATCCTTTTTTGATTTCAACGGTTTCTGGAAGTGAGTAGAGAATAGCATTAAGCAGAGTCTTTAAACCTTTTCTGGGATAACCCTGAGAACTATTTACCTCATTTGTAGCAAGTCTTTCAAGAGATGCAAAAGGCTGCGTGATTTTTGTCATTCTGGCTTGAAGTGAAGCATGAAGATGATACGGAAGGGTTGAGGCAAGAATAGATTCTGCAGACTGACGTTTTTTAGGTTCAAGCTTTCCTATCATGGCATCAAATTGCTCCTGAGTAACGCTGTCCCTGACAAAACTACTGCCATACAGGACACGTTGAGCTGAAGTCTCTTTCATAGGTTTTCCAGAAAGAGATCTACACATAGTGTCCACAAAATCGTATGTATCTTCAGAAAGACTCTTTGGCATAAAATCATATACTGATCGATTCGAAAGATCTATTCCGAATGAGGAAAGAGTAAAAGCTTTTGTAAGGGTCTGGGAAAGCAAAACCCTGTCCTTTCTAGGAAGCACGTCAAAAGTAACGAAGTCTTTGAGGTTAGAAGGAACTTTAACAAAAGTATTTTCAGTTCGAATATAGTAATACCCGTAGTCTTCAAATACAGGCAGATAATCAAAATAATTGTCCATTAGCATCTTGAGAGGTCCTTCCACCAGATGTGTAATCGCATGTACTCCAGTGTCTACTTGATAGCCGTCTATCATGTAGCTATTGCAATTTCCTCCAATATGTTGTCTTTTCTCAAGAACAAGGACTTTTTTCCCGTGTTTTGAAAGCGTCAGTGCTGCAAGAAGACCACTTATACCTGCCCCGATAACAATTACATCATGTTTTGTCATTTGCAAGTCGACCTGTATTAATTCCAGTAAATAAAGTTATAATATAATTTGATTATTTGTAAAAGTTACTATATCTATTATGAAATTAAATTTTTCATTTGAATTTATATTATAGCTCAATGGAAATTTATTATTTAATGTAACTTTTTTCAGTGAAATGCTTGAGTCACACTTCATAAACATTTTATAAAATTTGAACACATACATTAAAGTTACAAAGCTAAAAAGAAAAATCTGACATCGAAGTAAAAGTTGAATCATTAGAAAAGAAAGTCTATGAAAATTCTAAATCAGAAAACAAGAGTAATAAAGAAAGCGGGTTCGCTGAGATTCGAACTAAGTGCCTTCGAGTATGAAGGTTGAAGAATGTGCGATGTATGTATTGATAGATTATCCAATCGAATTTAAAACTACAGTTCTTTTAATTGTTCGTATTTATCTTGAAGAGCATTAATGTCTTTTCTTACTTGTTTCAATAAATCTTCCAGATTTTCATTGGTTTGTGGGTATTTTTCAAAGTAAGTACGTACGTCAGGTTCAGCAAGATGAAGGTAATAACCAATTTCATTATACTTTACTTTATTTTCTTCGCATATTTTTATTAAATCATTATCTTGACCATTAAACAGATTTTGGAGTGGTCTATAGAATAATTCAAGACTTCTTTCGATATGACTCATGCCTTCTAGATTTATATATACTTCTGCTAGTCCCAATGTGGTTATAATCACTATGGCTGCGAAGGCTACCGAACTTATTATGAAAACAAATCCATAGCCTTTGAATAATGCTGAAAATGATGCTGCTAATATGAGAAACAATAACCATGTTGCTGCTCTATTAGTCATTCTTTGTAGAATGTCAACTCTCTTGTGTGAGATGATTTTTTTTTCATAAGATATGATTAAACAAACACATATAAAAAGAATTTTTATTGTGCGTGTATTTTGTGCACTGCTAAAGTGAAGCCATTGTCAGAGAGTCTAGATAAATCATTTTAATGTAATCGCCCTTTCTCATTAAATAAGGAATCAAACCGCCAGAACACTGTTCCATAAAATGAAAAAATCAAAATAAGGCACAGACGATTAATGCGCCTTATGAGTTTTTGACAATATAAGTCCTGCAATAACCAAGATTAAAACACAGAAATAACTCATATTAGACCCTGCATACGGTACATTACTACTTGGAAATGATACATTAACATTTTCACATACAGTACCATAAGTTTGAGACTGGGCAC
>DASXVB010000103.1:0-7958 GCA_036504475.1 Methanosarcina sp. | reverse complement strand
CAATTATTATTGTTACCCATGACCTGGATATTATAAAATACGCGACAAGAGTCGTGTATATCAGAGATGGCAAAATCGAAAGAATCGAAAAACGAACGAAAAATGAACCTGAGGAATTAAAATGAAAAAGTTTTCTTTGTTAGCATTAATACTATTATTTTCTTCTGCATTCATTGAGTGTTACTGCAGGAGGTCTGTGGACATGAACCCTAAATGTTGCTATCATAACGGTTTATAGTTTTTTTTGTCGACCTTGTAGCGGTTTCCAAAGATTTGGATTAGAAGATACATTTGTCGCTACATATTTCACATTTTGCATTACAACTTAGGCACTAAATTTTGATCTTTATTTCATTTAAAATAAATTTAAAATATCCATGATTATTTATATAGTGAATGTGCTGTTATATCATGTAGAGCATGAAATAAATTTAGATTTATAACTTCTCTGCATGAAAGGTTCATATGGGATGGTATATTTGAAGAAGCTAAATTGGGAGATTTGGGGAGCTAAATTCATAACTCGCCCACATAAAAAATATACAGGGGTAAAAAACATGAGCGAAACAGACAAAAATATTGCGCCAGAAGCTGCAAGCAAAACTAATACTGCAATAAAAAACGAGAAATATTCAACAATTCATCTCTACTACCCAATTTTGGCAGTTCCTACCTCTACTATCCGATTTTGGTAATTCCCATTACTAAAAGTCCAAACGGAACCATAACAAGGACGAGATATCTTAAGAGAATTTCGATAAACCTCAATTTTTGGCAAGTAGTTTATAAATGGTTTATAAACAATTTGTTGAAATTGGAGGTTTATCGAAATTCTCTTAAGTTTCTGTTTCTTATTCTTATGCCACTTTGAGTTATAGGATATTCAATGAAGACAAAATTGACTGGTAGCAAAAGCAAGATTTGTTCTCCGCAGGGCGATGAACATAAAATCTCTCTTCCCGAGTTCCTTCAAAGATTAGGAGTTGACGAAAGCGGACTTCGCGAGCAGGAAGCCGCAAGGAGACTTCAGGAATGCGGACCCAACGTTCTCGAAGAAACAGGAAAGGAGAGCATATTAAGTAAGTATATGAGGCAATTTCGGAATTTTTTTTCAATTTTGCTGATTATAGGAGCTATTCTGTCTTTCCTCGGAGAATACCTTGATCCTGGAAAAGGAAATCTGTATATTGGAATTGCTCTTGGCGTGGTCGTAATCCTTAATGGGACCTTTACATTCATACAGGAATACCAAGCTGCAAAAACGATGGAAAGTTTTCGGCAGCTTCTCCCTCCCCGTTCAAAGGTTTTAAGGGAAGGTAAAGTCAGAGATGTTCTGGCTTCAAAACTTGTAATAGGAGATATTATCCTTCTTGAGGAAGGAGATAAGGTCCCGGCTGACGGTCGCTTAATTGAGACAAATTCTCTGAAAGTTGATCATTCGACTATCACAGGAGAAGCAGAGCCTCAGCTGCGATCTCTTGAATGCACTAACTCGAATCTACTTGAGTGCAGAAATATGGTCTTTTCCGGGACGCTGGTACAAAGCGGGAATGGAAAGGCTGTCGTTTTTGGAACAGGACATAACACCCAGATTGGAAACATTGCAATACTCACAGAACAGATTTCGAGCGTAGACACTCCCATCCGGAGAGAACTCAACCGCTTCATAAAAATCATCTCTACAATTGCGATTTTTATGGGAGTAACCTTCTTTATTCTTGCGTTTCGTCTTCATGATACCTTTTTTGCAAGTCTCATCTTTGCGATCGGAATTATAGTTGCAAATGTGCCTGAAGGGCTTTTACCCACGGTAACTCTTGCCCTTAGCCTGGCTTCCAGGCGAATGGCTTCGCGGAATGCTCTTATAAAGAACCTTGAATCCGTAGAAACTCTGGGCTCGACTACTGTCATCTGCACTGACAAAACCGGAACTCTTACCCAAAACAGGATGGCAGTAAATTCTCTCATCGTCGGTTTTGAAAGTATTGTACCTAAAATACCTTCAGGTCTTGAAAAAAGGGTTGCAGAGAAGGGGGCAAAAGAAAGTATAAAACAAGGCATTGCAGGAAAAGTTACGAGTTCTGGAGCAAAAAGGGTTTATGTTGTAGAAAGTCCAATATGGGACCCTAAAAAGGTGCCTCCTGCTTTAATAAGGGTCTCAGGACTCTGCAATAACGCAAAACTTCGCGAATTACCTACTGGATACACCGGCGATCCTACCGAAGGAGCACTTCTTGTTTTTGCAAACAGTTTCCAGGATATAAAAACGCTTCAAAGTGATTATCAAAGGCTGAAAGAGTTTCCTTTTGATTCACTTACCAAAAGAATGGAAGTTATCTGCCGCACTCCTAAAGGTAAACTTGAAATCTACCTTAAGGGAGCCCCTGAGGTGATTCTGAAGATGTGCAGTTCAGTTAGAGATTCAGGTGAAGTTAGAAAACTTACCGAAAATGACAAAAAAGAACTTCTGGACAGGTACCTGGAACTGGCAAGAAAGGGAGAACGGATAATTGCCCTTGCGTACAGGCAAGCAGAAGAGCAGAAAGAATATACTGAGGATTTTATTTTCCTGGGATTTATCGGGATTGTAGACCCTCCACGGCCTGAAGCCAGAGAAGCTATTGCAAAGTGTCATGCAGCCGGGATCAAGGTTGTTATGATCACCGGTGATCACCCAGTTACTGCAGAAGCAATTGCGAAGAACGTGGGACTTGTGGATTCCGGAAAACTTGAAATTATTACTGGAAACGAGCTGGAGTCACTCTCAAGTACAGATCTTTCTTTAAGATTGAAAACCCCGAGCATTCTATTTGCCCGTACTTCTTCTGTACAAAAGCTGAAAATCGTACAGCTTTTCCAATCTGAAGGGGAAATCGTTACCATGACAGGTGACGGAGTCAATGATGCTCCTGCGATCAAGAATGCGGATATGGGCGTCGCTATGGGCAGTGGAACAGATGTTGCCCGCGAAGCTGCAGATATGATACTGCTTGATGATAATTTCGCTACTATTGTGAATGCTGTAGAGGAAGGCAGAACCGTTTTTGATAATATAAAAAAGTTCATTGTGTATATTATTACTCATACTATTCCTGAAGTTCTACCTTTTATAGCTTTCATCCTTTTTGCCCTGCCTCTTCCTATGCCAGTACAGCTTATTCTAGCAATTGATCTTGGTACAGATATGCTGCCTGCGCTTGCTCTGGGGGAGGAAAAAGGAGAAGAGGATATTATGAAAAGGCCTCCAAGGGCCAAGGACGAAAAATTGTTAACTCCTCAGGTGCTTCTTACAGCTTATGGGATAAAAGGACCCATTGAAGCTATTGCAGGCTTTTTTTGCTACTTTGCCGTACTTTTTGAAGGAGGATGGAGCTTTGGCGAGCAACTTGCAAACAACAATCCCCTTTATATGCAGTCAATAGCCGCTTTCTTTTCAGCAGTGATTATATGCCAGATTGCTAATGTTTTTGCTTCCCGGACTAGATTCCAGTCAGTCTTCACAATGGGTTTATTCAGTAATCGTATGGTTCTGGTAGGGATTGCAACTGAACTCCTTATTCTCGCATTAATTATTTGGAATCCAACTGCAAATATTATTTTCAATACTCATCCCCTCGACCTCAGATATTTGCTGATTGCTATTCCTTTTGCAATCTTCCTGCTTGGAGTCGACGAGTTAAGGAAATATTTGCTTAGAAAAAACGTGAGATGGGCGGTTAGATTCTTCAAGTGGTAAAACCCGACTTTGACAGTTAGATAAAAATAAGTGCTCTTTATTTTGTTTTATTCAGTTCAATGAATATAAACACAAAAATAAGATCATTTCCAACTATTCCCAACAAAAATATATATAGAACTTACGCAGTTGAACTGAATAATCAACAGCATAGACCTTTAACTGTCTGAAATATGACTTTAATCCACAGTGATTGACGTACTTGATTTTGTTCCTCAACTGCGTAAGTCCCATATATAGTCACGTCTGCATTTAATGCAATATTATTATACTTAGGACTCGTAACGAAATAACTTAAGTAACACACATTTGTATTCGGTTAAGGAATCTGTTAACGTTACAATGACTACTGCGGTAATCTATGCATCTCGATTTATATTTATAAGTTTACAGAAATGGCAACAAAAATAACACATTTCTTCTATATAGTATCTTAACCGAATACAAATGAAGTAACACATTATTATGTTAGAACAAAATCAAGGGGGTTGCTTATGAAAATGGCAACGTACAATGTAAAAATGGGCTTAAGTTATTTCGCGGTGGGTACTAAGTAATATCTTTTAGGGAAGAGATCATGGAGAAAAGCCTTAAAGTAACCGAGAATGAGAATTCAAAAAAATATTTAACTGATGAAGAACGCAAGCAGTTGCTTATGGCCTTACATTCACGTCTTTTCTGGGTAGGATAGTGCATTCCACATAGGGTTCTGTTGCAAAAATAATTTTACTGCCTTTTTAGGCTCTAACAACCGTATCTCCACGTAAAGATGCCTATGTAGAGGTCGCAAGAGGTGACATCTTCCAAGCATTTGTCAACTGGCCTTTTGTCCTCTGCAACATAATATTCCATTGCTATATCTTCATGGCTCATTCGTTTTAAAGTGACTCTGACATTTTCACGGCATTCCTTAAGATCCTTAAAAGTAGAAGACACATATATCCGAGCCATTTTTATCCACCAATTTCAAATAATTATCAAAAACTTATCATGTGTTCTTTAGTCTACTACTGAAGTCCTCTTCTCTTTTTACTTTATTACGGACGATATACTTATGAATATATAAACATGCTCAAATTTAACAAAAGACAAGATATCTAAGTTCAGAAAAGTTTACAAAACAACAAATTATGAAAACCACGGGGCCAAGTTAGTAAAAAAACAGTTTTGTAGAATCTGCTAAATCCGAACCTTTTGAGATAAAAAGTTCATATTCACTATATGTTTTTAATTAAAAAAGCGTTATTCACAGTGTAGCCAGAGTGTCCGTGCTGATTCAAAAGAGCACTCCGAGAAAAAATACATGTTGAAGTTTTGATAAAAAGTTTAAAAGAGGATGACCTCATCATTTTTTACGTCTAAATATTACTGTTAAAACAAGCATCGCAGCAACAGGTACAATAATTGAAGGGAAATCTGCGAAATTAGTGGTAGATTTACTGACATTTGGAGCAAACTTCTGAATGCATAGTATACTAAAATCGATAACATAAACATTGCCCGAAGAATCTACAGCAACACCAAATGGTCCATTAAATTGTCCGTTGCCGGTACCATACGAACCCCATTGGGTAATATAGTTACCACTGCTATCAAACTTCTGAATGCGATTATTGTTCTTATCGGCAACATATACATTGTCCGAAGAATCTACAGCAACACCATATGGATTTTTAAATTGTCCATTGCCGCTTCCCGAAGAACCCCATTGAGTAAGGTATCCACCGTTGCTGTCAAACTTCTGAATGCGATTATTATATTGATCGGCAACATAAACATTACCGGAGGAATCGACAGCAACACCAGATGGTTCATTAAATTGTCCGTTGCCGGTGCCTAAAGAGCCCCATTGTGTAAGGTATCTGCCGTTACTGTTAAATTTCTGAACGAGAGAATTGTGAGGATTGTCAGCATAAACATTGCCCAGAGAATCTACAGCGATACCGGATGTACAAGAATAGTGTCCATATATATGTTCGTAGCCGCTGCCATTACAAACCCATTGTGTAAGGTATCCGCCAGTGCTGTTAAATTTCTCAATGCGATTGTTGCTTGGATCTGCAACATAAACATTACCCGAAGAATCTACAGCAACACCAGATGGTTCATTAAATTGTCCATTGCCGGTGCCATACGAACCCCATTGTGTAAGGAAAGTTCCGTTGCTATCGAACTTCTCAATTCGATCGTTAACAGAATAGGCAACATAAACATAGCCAGAAGAATCTACAGCAATACTTCTTGGATAACTATAACTTCCGTTGCCGTTGCCCTGAGAATCCCATTTCGTAACAAAATTATAAGTCTCAGCATGCGTAACCGAAGCGCTCATCAATCCAAAAAATAATAAAACCAAACAAAACAATATTTTCCTAGAAACATTAACTTGTTGACATTTCATTTTTGAAATCCTTCCTTGTTTTTTCATTCAAGATCTTTAAAAGTTCAAACCTAAAACTGAAGTATTATATGCTAATATTTTTAATGAAGATGATCAAGTAATTGATGGAACACTATTTGATTCTGAAGATAAACAAATGATTACAGAATTAATTGATAAATATTCATTTAAAATTGGTTCTGAATGGGGTAAAGCTACGTAAGCTGTTACCAGCCGCAAAGTGGCGGGCATTGCGAGAATTACAGGCTTCATAATACATTTGCCAAAGCAATATTTCGAAAAACGTGGATACTGCATAAACATGTATTGCAAGAGAAAAACACCATCAAGTCATCGTGAAAGGCTTGAAGTATATTTTCTTTAAAATGTTAGCAGAGCCCCTAGATAAACTTCATGACAATCCCTTTCATCTACATGAGCTTTGTAAGTTCCGCAAATTGGTATGTCGGAACTGAAGGCTCACGACAGAGTATAGCAAAGAAGAGCGAGCATAGCTATACACTGCTACTATAGGTTAAACGGAGTCGAATTATTCCCGAAAAAAGATGGTCCCCACGAATTGTTCAGATTACGCAAATCGTGCCTGCTACTTTACGGCTGGTGACAGCTTACGTAGCTTTACGCCGTTTTGGGATGGTTGATAGTGCTCATCATGGCCTTGGTAGGTGTTTCGCTAATTGTTAATCTAGTGATGGGATAGTGACTCGAGATTACCCCTAAATGAAAGAGCAGCCAGTTAAGAAACATAAAATCCCACAACATGGCTTGATTCATTCTAGACATTTCTACAATATCTTTAATGCTTTATTCCAGGTTGTGCCGACGCATTGTATTTATGAGACTTTGTAGTATAATTAAAGACATTGCATTGATTTGTAGCCGGATATCTTCCGGTTGTGAAAAGGAGGAAAAATTATGATTCGTAATGAAGTACTTGACTGTATTCGTGCACGGAGAAGTACACGTCATTTCCAGGAAAGACAAATTGAAGAGGAATATCTGGAAGCACTACTTGAAGCCGCCATATGGGCACCCAGTGGAGGTAACAGTCAAAGCTGGCTGTTTACCGCAATCCAGAACAAAGATATCCTTTCAAAAATCAACGAACTGCTGCGGGAGGGGTTTCAACATTGGACTCCTGATGACGACTATCCAGGTAAACTCGGAGCCAAAGCTTATGCACAAAGGGAAGACTGTCATTTTTTCCACCATGCACCTACACTCATCATTGCCTCTAACCGGCCTAATTATGAAAATGCTATGGCAGACTGTGCGCTTGCACTTGAAAACCTCTTTTTAGCGGCGCAGTCGTTGGGATTGGGTAGCTGCTACATCAATTCTCTGCACTGGTTGCGAAATGATCCCGAATTACGCAATTACCTTTTTCAGTTAGGAATCCCCAAAGAATACACTATCTGCTCTGCAGCTGCGGTAGGATATATAGATAAAGAATCAAGCATCCCATCACGCAAGGATGACACTATACATATTATAAAATAAGTACGATAAGAGGCATCACCAACATTTACGACAAAACCCACGCTAAGTTAAAAATTGGTGATTCTTCTAATCTTCCCGGTGAATACTCTTATAAAAAATACGAACTTTTTCTTATAAAACGTTGGTATTGATAAAAAACCAATGGCCTGGGACATTAAAATTAGCTTAAATTTAGATACTGCATTTATTTAGATCTTAATTTTTGTAGGAATCGAGGACAAGTAAGAAACGCACTTTCTCCTTCAACATCACAATATTTAGACAATTCATCATGTGTTAGTATGCAATGAACATGAGTGATTACGCATTTATATTTATTAT
>DASXVB010000102.1:0-20975 GCA_036504475.1 Methanosarcina sp. | reverse complement strand
AAAAAGCTATCACTGTTCCAATTACAGATGCAAACCCCGCCATAAGACAGTTTTTGTATCTCATTAATTCCAAATATGTGCGTACGCCTGCAGACATCAGAAGAAAGCAGTATTATAAAGTATTAAAGGTATCGGATTCTCGCCTGAGTTTCGCCACCTGAGTCCCGTCTCGGGAGGACGGAGACCTTTTCGCTCATTTCGTCCGCTCAAGAGGGCTGAATTATGGGCTAGAAAAATTAATTTTCAACTCGCTCAAGGACTGAATTTTTTGATGGCTCTTCGTTGTTTTGTGTGGATATTCTCATAATGTCCTCATAAAACCAATGCGGTCTTGAATTGAAAATCATCTATCCATAGGGATGGACGAAGAGCTAATTTGATAATCTTATCCCCAAACCCTACCTGGCGTGATCAACCGGCGCAACGGTTGCGGCACAATGCTTGCGCTCAAGAGAGCTGATGACAAAAAAATTGTACTTTACTTTGCTGAAAATGATAATTTATGGGACTAAAGTCTCGGGGTTTTACGCTTTTTATGTGGTTACAGATTTTTCAGGGAATTAAGTGTAAAAATTTACGTTAAATGGTATAGACATTAGCCTGCCACTTGCGAAGATGCTATGGCGTGGTAAATCTTCAGGAAAGAAAAGATTTGATAAAAAATACAAAAAAGAGACATTATCGGTTTTTCGAAATATTGGACTTCTCGATAAATATATCTAAAATCACACAATGTAAGGGTAAGCTGATGCTTGGATACATGAGTGTCAAATCAAAGGAAATTAGAATAATTTTAGACAAATGTTATCAAAAGGATAATATTAAGTAAAACAAAGTTTTATGTCTTGCCGTTCTTCCCTTTGATATATATAAGGGTTAGCCACTTTCGAGAGACAGAAAAGTAGAGACAACACTCTCGATACTCGAATAAAAGTATATTATATCTTAGCAAATTAAGAATACTGACTTAAGCAAAGAATAATATGTTGGACGGATCTACTGAAAAAATTTAACTAATATATTAGAATTATATCAGATTTATTTCTAAATATGCGATCATATATAATTAATTGAGGAGTTTATCGATTCTTGTTTACGGATATGTGGGCGGAGGCAAATAAAAATGAAAGCCGGCTTTTTAAATTCTTTATTATGTATACTAGTGATCATACTAATAATCCCTGGAATAATTCCAGGAATTGCATCTGCTGTAGATGGAACTAATGGGAGTTCAGACAGTGGAAATTCGACTCCGGACAATGGAAGTTCATATACAGGGGGTTCAAATACCACTCCAGGTAATGGAACTTCAGATTCTACTTCAGATAATGGAACTTCAGACTCCAATTCAAATAAAGTAAATTCAAGTACCTCCCCAAATAATGTAACTTCAAATACTACTTCAAGTACTACTTCAAATAAAAAAGCTTCAAGTACTGGAAATGTAAGTTCCAATTCTTCTTCGAATAGCTCATCCTCTTCTAGCAATGAAGGAATGGCCCTTGTTTCCAGTGAACCAGCAAGCAATATCGCTGCAAAAGAACTTTCTATTATGAATGTGATGGCCGGTTATCCTGTCAGATTTGACTTTGTGAAAAATGTTACGTGCATTACTTATATTGAATTTAATCCGAAGAAGACATTTAGGCAAACAACAACAGCTGTAGAAGAACTTAAAAATAAATCAGCTCTTGTTCCGACACTTCCTCCAGGTAAAATATATAAAAATGTAAATATCTGGGTAGGAGATAAAGGAGCAGGGCTTCCTACCTCCTTAGAAAATGGATCTGTAGATTTCAAAGTTAACAAGACATGGATTGAAGAAAACAATGTCAGTGAAGCTATGGTAACCCTTCAAAGGTACGACAAAGAATGGCAACCTCTTTCCACGGAAAAAGTTGGAGAAGATAAAAATTACGTTTACTTCAAAGCAAAAACACCTGGCTATTCCTTCTTTGCAATAACGGAATATACTGAGCAGAATGGAAACAGTAACGGAATTCCGGCTGAAGATAAAATAACGGAAACTCTGAAAAACCTCGGAGCAGGAAATAGTATAATAAAGTATCCGATGAGAGCAGCTAGGATAATTATGGCAATTTCCTTACCGCTTTTCATGATTATAGCTGGATACTGCGTGTTAAAGAAAAAGATCTGAGAAATATACATTAGAGAAGTACGTGAGACTCTTTTCTCACCTACTTTCTATTATTCCTCATAATTGAATAAAGTAAATCTGGTAAACAATAAGGTTTAAAGTACAAAATACTCATTGAATTTTTACCGCGAGCATTCGGTCAAGCGCTTCTTTTGCCCGGATCCTCACGTCATATGGAACAGTCACTATATTCTGGATTTTTTCAAGAGAAACCAAGACTTTCTCAAGATTAATCATTTTCATACTAGGGCAGCAAGCAAACTCAGAGATGCAGTAATATTTCTTTTCGGGAGACGCCTTACGGAGCCCGTGGAGTAGCCCACATTCTGTGCCTATAATGAACTCCTTTGCAGGAGAGTTTTTTGCATACATTATCATCCCTCGAGTGCTTGCTATGTGGTCTGCAAGTTCCAGAACCTCGGGGCGACACTCGGGATGCGCAATGAACTTAGCTTCAGGATGCTTTTCCTTCATTTTTAGAACATCTTCTCGCAGGATCTGGTGGTGCGTGGGACAGTGCCCTTCCCAGGGAATAATTCTTTTGTCAGTCCTTGCTTCAACGTAGGCGGCCAAATTTTTATCAGGCACAAAGATAATCTCATTGGCTTCCAGGGAGTTTACTACCTCTACCGCATTAGCCGACGTACAGCAGATATAAGATTCGGCTTTAATAACAGCTGAGCTATTTACATAGCAGACTACCAGGGCATCAGGATGCTTTTCTTTCTCTCCCTTAAGGCCTTCGACATTCACCATGTCAGCCATAGGGCAGGTTGCATCGATTTCCGGCAGGAGAACAGTTTTGTCAGGACAAAGAATTGCAGCACTTTCTCCCATAAAATGGACACCACAAAAGACAATAACATCAGCAGTCTGACGGACAGCCTCTTGGCTTAGGCCTAGAGAGTCTCCGACAAAATCTGCTATGTCCTGAACCTCAGGACGGGAATAGTAATGAGCAAGAATAACTGCATTTCGTTTTATTTTGAGTTCTTTGATCCTTTTGATAAGCTCTGCTTGCTGCATGGGACCACCATAAGTTTTTGAAAAGATCCGAAAATAGAGAGAGATTTAATGTTGAAGGTCAAGCTTTAGATGATAAGTTTTAAGCTAGGATATTTAACAGTCAAACTGACATAAAAAGGAGTACAACAATGGAAAATTAAATCCTAAGCACTCATTTTTAAATATGTCATCTGCCTCTGAGAACTTACGTGCTTAACTCTTCCGCGCTATATAATATTTGTGAGTAGCCCGAGTTCCGTTTCGCCCGAGTCTCGTCTCGGGAGGACGAAGCCCTTTTCGCTTCGCTCAAGAGGGCTAATTTAGGGACGAGAAAAGCCTACATTTCAACTCGCTCGGGGGCTGATGTACCCAAAATTATTTTTGGATAACACAGTGGCATGATTACAAGCCTTTTCAAAAAAAGCTTGATCGAAAACCCCAGCAATGACGTAATTGATGTGATTAACCGGCGAAATGGCTGATTTTGAGGATCTTATTCCCAAACCCTATCCGGCGTGATCAACCGGCGCAACGGTTGCGGCACAACGCTTGCGCTCAAATTAAATGAATCAGGAATATTGCATTATTGACTGCAAAAAAGATGAGGCGATAGTTAATCGTGCCTCTTTGATCACTTCAGGTTCCTATCTGGACCGGACTCAGGATCTTTTTTAGAGTGGAAATTGCAGAGAGAGCTGCAAGGTAGCTGGTTTTCGGGTTTTCTGGAGAGGGAAGATTTTCGACTCTGGTGGAAAATTTACCAAATTCACCTTCTACAGTTATCTCGTGTACATTTCTGGATAGGGAGGGATCGGCAATCACTCTTACTTTCGTCCGCTCAAAGCCTATTCCAGCAAGGCTTATTGTGGCTGCAACATTTACGTTTGCAGGGAAAGCTTTGACTGCTTCCGAGGCAGGCCCTTCAAAAAGCAAGGTTTCTTTTTTGACATTTTCAAGCTCAATTCCCAAAGCTTCAACATGTGGAGCGCCTGCAAGATTCATAGGCGGTTTTCTGGTAGTAAGAGTGACTGAGGAGATTCCAGCTGCTGACGCGGAATTTATTCCATCGATACCAGCGACTGCGCCGGAAGGGAAATAGAGCTTGCAGCTATTCTGTTTTGCAAGCCTGAAGAGCCTGTCTCTAAGTTCTTCATCCGCAAGAGCGCCTACACTTAGAACCATCACATCGCGCCCTGCTTCAAGCGCCTTAGGTACTATTAACCTGACAGCGTTTTGAGAGGCACTTTCTATAACGAGGTCAACTTTTTGCAGTAATTCTTCAACCTTCATACAGGCAGGACTACACTTTTTCAGAGAAGCCACCAGTTTAAGAACCTTGCTTTCAGATAAATCTGAGATAGCATATAATTCCACATTGATAGCCCCACTATCAATAGCCTTGCAAATTTGCCCACCAATAAATCCGCAGCCAATAATTCCTATTTTCAGCATTTTAGACTCCTGAAAATTAACAAATGTGTCATTATTTCATCTTTACTTTATCAATAGGCTTCATAAGCCTGAGAATCGGGATTATTGTATTCTATTTCCTATCTTTAAATCTTCTGCTGGATTCTATATTATCAGCAAAGCTAATACGGATAAAACGAGAGAACGATCTCCGACAAAGAAATCCAGAAGAAATAACAGCGCACGTCTTATAAATTCGAGAAACATACCATAGAGAGGTAAAATCATGCTTATCAAAGAAGTTGAAAGTTTTATAGAAGAAGATCTGGGGTACGATGACGTTTCTTGCACTATTGTGCCTGACAGACTTGCAGAAGCTATTATTTTCACAAAAGAAGACTGTACTGTTGCAGGGATTAAAGAAGCCGAATCAATTTTTTGCTATCTTGGAATTCAAGCTGAGACCACTCATAAAGATGGGGATTGTCTCAAAGAAGGCGAGGTAATTTTCAGGATAAAAGGAGGAGCAGTATCTATACTTAGGGCAGAGAGACTCGTTCTGAATTTCCTCGGGCACCTTAGCGGGATTGCAACCCTTACTCGGGCCTGCGTGGATATGGTAAGAAAATATTCTAATACTACAAGGGTAGCCTGTACCAGAAAAACTACTCCTGGCATAAGGAAATTTGAAAAACTGGCTGTAGCTGCAGGCGGTGGAGATACTCACAGATTTAACCTTTCAGATTCAGTTATGATTAAGGATAATCACATTAAACTGATGGGAATAGAAGCCGCTATTGAGGCTGCGAAAAAAACTAGCTTCACCAGAAAAATAGAAGTTGAGATAGAGTCTACAGAAAGCGCTGTGCTCTCGGTAAAATTAGGAGCCGATATTATAATGCTGGACAACATGCATCCTGAAGCTATCCTAGAAACATTGGAGATACTCAAAGAAAAAAGGCTTAGAGATTCGGTTATTGTGGAGGCTTCCGGAGGAATTTCCCAGGAAAACCTTGAAAGTTATGCAAAAACAGGAGTAGATGTCATATCTATGGGTTCTCTCATTCATAAATCAAGATGGATAGACATGAGCCTGGAAATAATCAGTTAAAAATCAAATAAAGGAAGCTAAAATAAAAAAGCAAAAAAATAAAAAATCGAAAGAATATAAGGAAGTAAAAAGAAAAAAATAATAAAGGAAACAAACCAAAAAAAGATTTCCAGGTTTTTACCTGGTAATCATCATTTCTGCAGTTTCAGGTTTGTAGAACCAGTCTCTCGGAAGTACCTTTTCCTGTTGGTAGTACTTAACAAGCCTTCTAATCTTGGATTCAGTAAGATTAAGAGCACGCTTGTTGTGAACGTCCTTCTTGTTAACAGAAAGGTGCTTTCTGAGCCTCAGAGCCTTTACAATAAGGTTTGTAAGGTCTTCTGGGACGTTCAGAGCAACGTTGTTCTCCTTAAGGATGGTTGTGATTTTTTTGCCTGTAATGAGCTTGGCATCAGGAACTCCATAACGGTCCCTTAAAGTCATCCCGATTTCGGCAGTGGAGACACCCTGTTTCCAGAGATCAAGGGTGATTGAAGTAACTTCTTCTGCGCTAATCTTGCACCACTCAGGCGGCTCGGTTCTGATGGGCCTGGTGGAAGCGGACTTACCTTTTCTTTTGGTATGCATTTTTGCCATAATAATTCTCCTGATATCAATTGATCGATGCCTGAAGAAAGCTCTTCGGGCTGAAGTTATATCTTTACCGATTATAACGGACCAACACATCGATCGGGAGATTTTAATCCGCCACAGCAAACTGCTGCGTAACTTTTCAGGAAATTCCTGCAAAAGCATGAGTTTTTCGGTAAAAACATCAGTAGAGAACGCACCATAACATATATAGTTTGTGTTGTTGCTGAAATTTAGATTTACTTACTCAAATTAAAATAGTGACCTCGAGGATTATTTCCCCGAGATATATTTCTTATTAAATCCATCCAAAAAGCTTCTCGAGGAATCCAGCTTCTTTTACTTCTACCGGAGCGTCAAGAACATCGGAATAATTAATATCGCCTTCTGGAGTTTCATATTTTAACACAGTATCAATTCCATATACTTTGGGTACAGCTTCGCTATCTGCCTTAATTTTAATCTTTGCAACAGCCGTACTTCCAGGTGCCATAGTAGATAGGAATGCCATACTATCAGTTGTGCTTAAAGGATCAGATGGGTTAATAACTGCTTTAACGTTTTTTGCTTCTTCCTCACCAGTGTTTTTAATTGTTATATCGATCATGTTTTCTCCACCTGGAGAAAGACTGCCTGTAGTATTTACGATCTCAAAATCAGCCTGATCTTTCACTTTAATCTTTAACACCTGGTTCTGGTTCATTATTCCATACCAGCGACTTACATCATAGGTCTGAGCAGTGGCATTAGGGTTCATTATTTGCACATTTTTTTGATAATCGTAAGAAAGATTCAAGTAAAGATTATATTCTCCAGCTTTTGCGTTTTTATCAATTTTTATATCAAATCTTGCTGGTGCCAGTGAATTCTCTCCACTTTTTATAGAACCTATTTGCTGGCTGACTGATTTAATTTCAATTGGGCTTCCAGGATCTGTCGAAAGAGAAGCTACTACATTTGAAGCATCAACTACGCCGCTCTCCAGTTTCATTTCGGTCTGAGCAGCATAAATTTCATCTGAACCATAAGGGGTTTTGTCATTCTTAAATCCTAATAATTTGCCTTTGTTCATTATATCAATATTTAAACTAGCCGTTTGATCTCTATCAAATTCATTACTTCCAATAATGTTAGCATTAAGATCAGGGCTACCATACACATTATAATAATTTTTTCCAAGGTCAAAGCTTTGGGGAATATTATAATTATCTGGAGTATCAGAAGCGCTTGCTGCGCATGATATCATAGAAATCAATAGGAAAGAGATTAAAGAGAGTGCTATTACTTTTTTCATTTTATGCTTCCCTCCTGAAAAGATGGACACCTAAAGTGAAGGTAACAATTGCAAAGAGAGTAAGTATTATCAAATCATTAGATATGGCGTGCAAACCCTGGCCCTTGATCATAATAGTACGCATAGCATCAATTGCATAAGTCAAAGGCAAGCAATAAGCTATATAACGCATCCAATCAGGAACCGAGCTCAAGGGGAAAAATACGCCTGTAACAAACATTGATGGCATAGTAATTAGCATGTTTAATTGAAAGAAAGATTCCATATCTTCTACCCTTGAAGACATGACTATTCCCATCCCTACGCCACCAAGAGTGAAAATAACAAGCACAAGAGAGATAAGAAGCCAGCTACCATTCATATGGAATCCCACAAGAAGAAATGCTGCAAGTATCAGAACAACAGCCCTGGCTAGTTGCAAAATTAGCTGGTATATCGTTTTCCCTAGGATTACAGATCTCTTACTGATGGGTGTCATCAGCATACGAATAAGCGTACCATCTTCTTTTTCTCCGGCAATCGCGGAACCCGTAGTTGCTACAGAACCCATAAACACTGTAAGGGCTATAACGCCTGGAGTGAGAAAATCTAGATATTCAAGGTTACCGTAAATATTGGGAATGTTTAAGATAACTGATCCCGTTTTTGCCAGTAATTGTCTCATAAAGTTTGTTATTGTTTGACTTGTGGTAGTGTCTGCAGAATCAGTCAGAAGCGTCAAACTCGTACTTTCATTTTTGGCTATGCTATCGCTATAATTATGCGGAATAAGCAAAACACCTTTATACAATCCATCATTGATTTTACTCTCAGCCTCTGATTGTGACATATCCTTTGTATAGGTCACCGAAAACATTGGATTTCCATCGTATTTGGGAGTATAACTTCCAATCTCCTGAACAAGGGAACTTGAGGCTTTGCCTGTGTCATCATTGACGATGAGAATTGGAGAGTTTTTGACAGTCCCCCCCATTCCATAGCCAAAAAAGACTATCATGATTATAGGGAATAAAAACAAAGGAATTACAAGCCACTTTTTTCTAAAAAGTACTTTGAATTCTTTTTTCGCTACTATTAATGAATCCATTAGCTCAGTTTTTATTGTCATTTAATCACGTACCTGTTCTCCTGTAAAATGTACAAATACTTCCTCAAGATTTGTACTCCCTGTAGTTTCCTTTAAACGTTCGGGATCATCAAGAGCTACCATTTTGCCTGAATCCATTACAGCAACCCTATCACAGAGATTATCTGCCTCCTCCATGTAATGAGTTGTAAAAACTAACGTTCTCCCTTCTTCATTGAATTTTCTACCAAGTTTCCATATGACATTTCTAGTCTGTGGATCAAGACCAGTTGAAGGTTCGTCCCAAAATAAAATCTGAGGATCATGTAATATTGCAGCGATTACTGATAAGCGCTGTTTCATTCCGCCAGAAAAACCTCCAGTATAGCGGTCAGCACTAGATTCAAGCCCTACAAGCTTCAGATAGTAGTCGACTTTATCTTCAAGAACTTTTTTTGGTATATTATAGAGATTACCCATAAATTCTAGGTTCTCTCTAGCTGTAAGAAGCGGATAAAGGCTGAGCTTCTGTGGGACTATACCTATTAGTGGTCTTATTTTGTCATCTTGTTTTTCAACATCAAAGCCTGCAACTGTTATACTACCACTAGACGGTTTTAATAAAGTGGTCAGCATGGAAAACGTAGTAGACTTGCCAGCTCCGTTAGGCCCTATCATACCAAAAATTTCTCCATTATACACATCGAAGCTGACATCGTTTACTGCAGTTATTGTTCTCCCTCTTGAATGAAAAACTTTAACAAGGTTTTTGACCTCAATAATTGGCTCCATTTACTCACCTGTTTTTCATTTCTCTTCAGACTTCAGGATACCTTTAGAAAATATGTCAATAAACCGTTCAATTTCCTCATCATTATCACCTAAAAAACTGTCACCAAATACTTCTCTTAGAAAAGTTGTGTAGACAAAAAAACTTACAAAACTTATTGCTGCTGATCTAGGACTGATATTACGCATTTTCCCGTTTTGAATTTGTAGCTCAAAATAATCACTTAAAGGCTCGATGTTCATTTGAATAAAAGATGATAGAGCTTCAGAGACTTCAGGTCGTCTTCTCCCTTCATCAAACAACATGCACATAAACATTCGACGTTTACTATCCTTTTTTTTATCTTTCATAGCTTTTGCAATATTTTTCCCTAAGATACGCAGTTCAGTCTCAAGGTCTACATCTTCCTCTTGCTGAAATAAATTATATAAGTCTTCGGGCGATGAAAAAAAAGGTCGATTATTAATTAATACCTCTTTCAACAGATTTTCTTTTGACTTAAATTTTCGGAACAAAGTTACCTCGGCAACATTTGCCTCTTCCGCGATTTTTCGAGTAGTTGCACCTGTGTATCCTTCACTTGCGAATACTCTCAAAGCCGCATCTAAGATTCTTTGTTCTGTATCGTCCATGTAAGTAAGTAATTACTTACTTACATTTAAAGATAGTGATGCGTATGCCGAGAAATAATCTACAAAAAGTAAAAATTAAAATATGAATAGATTAAATGCTCAAAAAAACCGAGATATACCTACTTCATTTTCTTACGGGTTATGAGGATAATTAGCTAACCACCTTACAGGATCAATTACAATTGGATATCCCGCATTTACCCATGCTGTAAGACCGCCTTGAATATTATATACTCTCTTGTAACCAGCGTCTGCTATCATTTGGCTTGCAATACCAGCCCGTTTTCCAGTATAGCAATAAACAACTATTTTTGTGTTTTTGTCTTTTGGCAGTTCTTTCATCCTATTGGGTAATAGCTTATCGTCAGACAAATTAACAGGATCATGTGCCGGCACATTTTTTAATGGTATTAATGTCGCTCCTTCAATGTGAGAATAGTTAAATTCTGCCGGAGTACGAACGTCCAGAAGGAAAACGTCCTCTTCTTCGAATATGTTCTTGGCTTGACAAGCCGTAACATTTTCATATGTACATTGGGAACTAGAACTACTCTTAGGTTCTGCTCCTGCAATGCTCGGGACAATTATGAGAATCACAATAAAAATTGCAGCAAAACCTGACAAATATTGTTTATCCAAGCCTATTCCTCCACTAATACAATTTTTGTACCTTCATTAAATTTAGGGAAAATTTTAGGCCTTAAAATATTTTGAAATAGCGCGTTACAAAACGTTTTATTTCTATAAATACCACCAAAATTAGCTTCCCCTTAAAAATACACCCTGTTTTGTAGAAATTTGATTTTATTTATTTAAAAGATTATAAATCTCCACTCATTTCACTGAATAGAGACCTTAAATGGAAATTGCTTTCATATATATTAAGCAGTTTTGGTTCAAAATCCAGTAAGCAAATCTTTGCACAATATGAGATATTGCCTCTTGAAAAATCAGTTTTATAGAAATCCCAAAATTTAGAGTATTAATAAGTTTCATAAAAGATCTAATTTCAGCTAATACCGAGAAAAAGTTATTGTCGAGTTCAAATAAGTAAAAGAACAGATCACGAAATAAAAAATACAAATTAAATATAAAACGAGTTCAAAGTAAACAATAACCCTAAAGTAAACAATAACCCTAATACGATTTGATCCAAGCAGAAATTAACAAACAAAAAAATAGAATTGATAAATTATATCATCAATGATTCTCAAGGGAGTTTTTCCATCCTCACAGCAAACTAATGGGACATTAGACTAAAATAAGTTTTTTATCACTATTCCTCACTTAGCCGAAAACATAAGCATTGATTTTCCAGGATAACAACAGTAAGGGTTTTCAAATTTAGAATCCGTTGTAAAATAGCAAGCACCTCTGCATCCACCCCTGCAAATGGCTCCTTTGTCACAATCTTTACAACTGCCTGTCAACATACTAACATCAAAATTCCTATTATAAGCAAAATTACCTTCTTTACACCAAATTTCAGATAAGGACTCTGCACGTAAATTACCTTCAATAAATTCATCAGAATAAAGGGATTCACAACCCTTAATATTGCCTACACTATCAATTCCAACAGCTCTCAAGCCTGCCTGACATCCTGACCATGCACAGATAACTCCAGGTCGGTTTCTTAAATACAATTCATTTTCATCGAAATATCCGATGTCATCGCCTGCATATATCCTGATCTTTTGTTCATTACGCTTTTCTCTAATAAATCTGGTAATAAGAGGCACTTTTGCAGGTTCAAGAAGGCCGTCCTTTTTACCAGCCATGTTCCCCATTGGAGTGACAATTTGAATCTGCCATATCTTTACGTCTTTCTCAACCAATAAATCATACATTGGCCATAAATCACCAAAGTTGCTATCAACAAGACTAGTCACAACAGCCAGAGAGATTCCTTCTTTGTTAAGTATCTCGAAGGATTTCATTACTTTTTCAAATGAATTACTTACATTCCTCATAGTATTATGATTATTTTCCATTCCGTCTAGGGAAATTCCCACATTTGTTAATTTAGCATATTTTATTTGGGCAATTTGTTCGTCTCCCAGCAGAAATCCATTAGTAATAATATTTACATCAAGACCATTGTCAGATAACTTTCTGGCTATTGTTTTCCATCCTCTGTACAGAAAAACCTCTCCTCCAATAAAAGTTACTTTCTTGCACCCGAGATTTACCAGTTGTTCGGCTACATCAAGACATTCATCAACCGTGAGTTCGTTTTCTCTGGCTTTGCCTGCCATAGAGCCACAGTGTTTGCATTTCATATTGCATTTTAGTGTAAGCTCCCACACACAGACTTCAGGTATATATTTACTTGAATTCATCTTTATTGCTCCACATAATATAGCAACTCGATCCAAAGATTGTAGAAATGAGTTTGAACTCTCAATATGCGTCATCAACATACTAAAAAATAAAAGTTTAGAGGATATTACTCCTCATAGGTATTTTGACTTATTTTCATTAATTTTTATGTATGTTTTACACCATACCTCACATTAAGATCTTTAGTAAGTTCTATGAAATCACAGGTTACTCCCACTTCATCTCTTAGTTGTCTCATTTGCCAGCCTGTGAGATACATTCTTTTAGACTCTACTGGAGTTCCACTAGGGACACCATATTTTAAAATCGGATCCCCCGAAGGTGCTCCATACATTACCTTCCTTGCTACCTCTACTGGCACATGCCAGTGATCACAATGCACTCCAAGGAAATCGTGAATCAGTTTTTTTTGCCAATCTTCAAGATACAAAATTACTACATTTTCGTCATCTTTTGTCATTATCCCACCACAGGTTTTAGTAGGTAAATTTTTTAATTCCTAGATTATTTACTGCATTTTTGTCCGTTTTTCATTCCAGTTTTTATTCTTCGTTTTGTAAGTCTGTAATCTAACTTAACTCCCAAGAAATATTTAGTATATTCAATATATTTTATTGCTCTTCAAGATCCTGAATTAGTAGTAAAAATAGTAATCTTTCATAAAAGAGCACATATTTTATACAAAGGTATGAAGAGTTTTGACATTCATTGGAAGTTTTTGTTAACTCTCTCACCGTTCTCCTGCGAATTGCTGCGCAGTAGATAACTTCAAGATTTTTTCAGGTGATTGAGTTAGAAAATGAATAGGATCGTCCCTGTATAAAATACTTTTTAACAGCTTGAGTTTTATAAATAAGTAGAAAATTAAGGATATAAAAACGTGATAATAGTTATAGAGTGGATATTAATATTTCATATTTGACTTGAATATTTTTTATTATAATACATTAATATCGTAAAATGCAGACCTTGAGGTATCAAGGTATTCAGTGTGTTTTTTGAGAAAAATAATTTCCAGAATTATATATTTTGTAAGTTCACTTTAAAGACAATTGTAATAAGAGAGTATAAATCAGGAGAGAAAAATAAAGATAGATCCTCTTATGCTTGCAATTTTTATCAATTCATTCAAATACCTAAGAATCAGATTTAATAAATAAAAAACAATAGAAATGTAAAAGAAAAAGCTTTCAAATTTTATTTATGTGAAACCTTCTCAATAATCTCTTCCAGCGTCAGAAGTTCCTGTTCTCCTGAAACCATATCTCTCAACGTAAGTTTTCCGGCTTCGAGTTCTTTTTCTCCGACTATAATCACATAGTCAGTATTGATAGTATTTGCATAGGAGAGCTGGGCTTTGAAATTGCGCTCCATAAGGTCTACATGAACTGGCACGTATTTTCTTAATTCATTTGCAAAGCCTATCGCTTTCAGATGAACATCGGGTTTCGAGATCAGCATAAGGGTTTTAGGGGCAGGTTGGATAAGAGGACAAATTTCCATAATCCGGTCAAACCCTATCCCAAAGCCAGTTGAGGGCACATCTCCGCCTCCGAAAAGCTGGATAAGCTGGTAAGAGCCACCTCCGCAAACCTGTTTCTGGGCGCCAAGGCCCTCGGCATAGACTTCAAAAACCATGCCTGTGTAGTAGTCAAGCCCGCGGGCAATTCCGAAATCAAGAGAGTAATCCACTCCGTATGCATCTAGAAGCTTGAGAGTCTTTTCAAAGCTTACAAGCTCAGGGATATTCCCTACGATTTTTATCACCTCGGGGAGGATATGCTTGCCTTCCAGTTTGATAAGGTGGAAAAGATCGGATTTAAGCTGTTCTTCGGCTCCGATTTCTTCAAGAAGGGCTTCAAGGCCTGCATACTCTTTTTTATCCACAAGCCGCATGACCTTGCTCACGATTTCGGATTCAAGCCCGCTCAAAAGCGTACGTATCACTGCAAGGTTTCCGAGTTTCATATCGCCTTTTACTCCTACAGCTTTTAACATCGCACTGGCAAGAGCGATAACCTCGGCATCAGAATCGGGCTTTCCACTTCCTATAAGTTCAACCCCGAACTGCCAGAATTCCCTGAAACGGCCTTTCTGGGGACGCTCATAGCGGAAACAGTTTTCGAAGTAAAATAGCTTTAAAGGCTTTGGGAAGGATTGGAGTTCATTCACATACAGGCGCATGACAGGAGCCGTAAGCTCAGGCCTGAGAGTCATTTCCCTTCCGCCTTTGTCCGTAAAGTTGTAGAGTTCCCCTACAATTCCTTCCCCTGACTTCAGAGTGAAAAGATCCAGATGTTCAAACGTGGGCGTAATAATTTCACTGTAACCCCATTTGCGAGTAACATCTCGCATAACACTTTCCACGTATCTTCTCCTGGCAGTATCGGCAGGTAAAAAGTCCCGAGTCCCTCTTGGTTTATTAACTGTCATTCTTAAATGCACCTGATAATGTCAAATCTAAAACAATTATTTTAAGGCATAATTTGGAGCTTTTTAGCACTTCTGGATTGTAGTAGTTAAAAGCAAGCTATTTTACTTTTTCGATGCTATCTGAAGCCAGCAAAAAATAGCAGATTAAAAATTAAATTAATATAATTAGCCTGTAAAATAAAGTAGAATGGATTCCAAAAGGGGAAGTTTTCGCAATCAAACAATTGTAAAGCAAATAAAGGCAAGTTTGCACTGTAGAATATAATAAGCAGATTAATATACATGATTTACACTAAATATTTGCGATCAACGTGTCAGAGCAAAGAAGTGTACCTTTAAGGAAGCATCTGCTTGACCTGAAACCCTGCAGACATGGAGGGTTAATTCAGGAAACATCTGAAACTTACGGGATTCCTGAAAGCGAAATTCTTGACTTCAGTGCAAACTTTAATCCTCTGGGAAACCCTTTTGAGTATCCGGAAAGCGGATTGAACTTTGATGAGATTCTTAAAACTAGTTTTAAGAAACTTACCGAATATCCTGACAACAGGTATTCTGAGTTTAGAGAGGCTGCTGCAAAATTCGTAGGGCTTGGAGTAGCCCCGGAGAATATAATTCCAGGTAATGGTTCAACAGAAATTATCAGGCTTGTAGTAGAATGTGTTATTGAAAAAGGAGATACTGTCCTTCTGCCCTGGCCCACTTTTGGAGAATACGAGATGCAGTGCCGGATTATGGGAGCAGAAATCCAGTACCCCAGTCAGGAAGAAGTAGAAACGCTCCCTGACGAGCTTCTGGAAAAAGCAAAAATCCTGTTTATTTGCAACCCTAATAACCCGACAGGAAAACTCCGTACCAGAGAAGAAATCAAGATTCTTGCAGAACGCTGCATGCATCACAAAACTCTTCTTTTCGTGGACGAAGCTTTTATTGAACTTTCTGACCCTTCACAGAGCGTTGCAGACCTTGCAGCAAACAATAATTATGTTTTTGTCATGCGTTCCCTTACAAAGGACTTTGCAATCCCGGGAATCAGGATGGGCTTCGGGATAGCTTCCCCTGAAGTAGCTGAAATCTTGGATACTGCCAGGCTTTCCTGGAACCTCGGAACTGTGGCAAACGCTGTAGGTAAGAAGCTTCTTAACATTGAAGACGGGATAGAAAACCCTTACCTGAAAGAAGCCAGAACTATGATCAGAGAAGAAGGCGAGAAGCTTAAAGCCAAACTCGACAGGATCAGGGGTTTTAAAGCAGGAGAAGTGAATGTAAACTTTATAATTGTCGACATCAGCAAATTCATGCTTGATTCAACAGAACTAAGTGCACGCCTGGCAGCGCACGGAGTTCTTGTAAGAGACTGTTCTTCCCTTCACGGCCTTGGAAAGGATTACATAAGAGTTGCAGTCCGAACCGCAGAAGAAAACGACAAGCTAATTGCTGCAATAGGAGATGTAATTACCCAATGGGGTAAAGAGCAAGCAAAAAATGAACTCCAGCATGTGATTGAGAAAGCTTCTGAAGAAGGAATTGGAGGCAGAAAAACCTGTGAGTACTATCCCTGCCATTTTGAAGGCCAGAACTGTACCTTCTGTTTCTGTCCATTCTATCCCTGTGAAAACGAGCGAACAGGAGGAAAATGGATTCAGAGTTCAAGAGGTGGCAAAGTATGGAGTTGCGTTGACTGTCATTTGGTTCACAAGAAGGAAACAGCCCAGAAAATCCTTGACTGCCTTATGCAGGAAGGAGATACGGACGAGCTTGTGAAAATAGCCTGGAAGAAAGTAATGGAGCCTATTCTATGATTGTGCCGGACAGCGGGCACCTTGCTGTGGTACTTCTGCTTGCGGCAGGCATAGACATAGTTTTTGGAGAGCCGCCTGCTGCCGTACACCCTGTCGTATGGATAGGAAAATTAATCAATTTTTTAAAAAATGCAGCTCCTCAAACCCACAGAAAAGCCTATGGAGTTGCAATGGCCCTCTGCTGTGTCTTTTTTGCAGCTTTGCTGGCTTATACTGTGCTTTATATTGCAGCCCTTCCGGGAATTCCAAAAGTACTTGCACTCCTTCTTGAAGCTTATTTCCTGAAAGCCACCTTTGCTATTAACTGCCTACTTAGCCCTGCAAGAGAGATTTACGGACATCTTGAAGCAAATAGACTCGACAAAGTCAGGGAACTACTCCCGATATATGTAAGTCGGAACACCTCCAAATTGACAAAAACCCAGATGTCTTCTGCAGTTATTGAATCAGTATCCGAAAACTATGTTGACGGTGTTCTGAGTCCTATTTTCTATTATGCCCTTTTCGGAGAATTAGGGCTTGTGGCTGCATATGCATTTAAAGCCATAAGTACGCTGGATTCGATGGTAGGGTACAAAACCGAACCATACAGAGAGCTTGGATACTTCTCAGCGAAATCTGATGACGTATTGAACTGGATCCCTGCCCGAATCTCTGTTGTATTTATTCTTGCGGCAGCTTTTACGGTGTCTCTGCTCCAGAAAAAGCAGGGAAAAACTAACCCTTTAAACAGTATAAAGAGTGCCCTAGAAGACGGAATGAAGACTCCATCACCCAATTCCGGTTATCCAATGGCAGCAACTGCGGGGGCGCTTGGAGTCAAACTCGATAAGCCCGATAATTACATACTAGGAGCATCATATCCCCCAACCGAAGTAAAAGATATAAAAAGGGTATCCCAATTAATAGCAATTGCTTCAGGCTTTTCACTTGTTGCCTTTGCGGCAGTGATTCAATTAGCAGGAATACACCTGCATCCATGATCCTTTCTTTGCCTGCCAGAGCCTCCGATTCCTGAGATAATAAGAAAATTACGCGGAAACAGGGGCTCTGAAAAAAGCCAGTTATAATGTTAAAGATTTTCTAAAGCTAATAGAATCATTTTAACAACCCCGAAGTGATCATATGAAATTATCCGATATTGAGGAAAGAGACCTGAAAAAAGGGCAGCCTGAGAAAATAGAGGAAAAAGCTACAGTCGATATCCTCGATGTCCTTGCTGAAGAAGGAATCAGTATCCAGGACCTTACAGATACGGCTCTAGAAATGTACGTCCCACATCCCGGTCTTGAGACAAGAGAGAAAGCAGACGCTTTGTTTAAAAGGGAACTTAAGTATGCACTTTCGGATCCAAATCTCTGCCTTCTGATATATTCTGGGATCCTGCTGGAGCGAGAAGGTAGGGCAGGAACCCTTCCAAACCTCAGCAAAAGTTCCTATGAAAAGGACCTTACTTTTATAATTGCGGACGAGGTACTTGGCACAAGTATTGCAACCTATGTCAGCGGCTCCAAGGGCGCGTTTGAGTTTGTAAGATTTGATAAACAAAAACCCGGAATCCTTGCAAAGCTCGGACCTTTTATGGATGACGTGATCGGGGGCCTTATAGGAGGTGTATCCTCCAATATGTATTCAAGAGGTATGGCAGAATTTGAAGGAAAAGACTGAAAAACAGGCGATATTCAATGAACTCATACTTGCTTGCCTTTAAATCGGGTTTTGGTTTCCTATCCACGATTCCTGTGGGAATCAGCATGGAAGGAATCGATGAACTCATGAAAAAAATATACTTTTATCCCATTGTAGGAGCTGTTCTTGGAATTCTGATCGGCGCTATTGCATACATGGGACAAATAATATTTCCCGGGCCTATTCTTGCAGCCCTTGTTATGGGGTTCATATACTATATCACAGGCTTTAACCACCTCGATGGAGTCACTGACATCGGGGACGGGTTTATGGCCCACGGATCGCTTGAGAAAAAGATCAAAGCTCTTAAGGACACAACCTTGGGAACGGGAGGAGTAGCTTTCTGCATCCTGCTACTGCTTACTCTTTACGGGTCTATAAGGTCAATCCAGGAACAAGGCTTCTCTCTCTTTGGATCTAATCTTCCTGTATTAATGTTTGTATCAATGTTTATTGCAGAGGTTAGTGCAAAGCAATCTATGTTAACTATTGCTGCTTTTGGAAAGCCCATACCTCCACAGGAAAATCAGGCTTACCCTGGTCTTGGGGCCATGACTATAAAAGGAGCAAACACAAAAAACTTCATGATAGGGTTTATATTTGGAGCTATAGTCTGTACTCTTCCTTTTGGGTGGATAGGATTGCTGCCTTATTTGGGAGCCTGTGCTTCGGCTCTGATAATTCTCAACCGAAGCTATGCCCATTTTGGGGGTTTAAACGGCGACGGAATTGGTACTGCTAACGAAATTGGTAGAATAACTGCTCTGATTATTCTCGCAGTTATCCTGAAACTTTCATCGAACGGATATATGGGAGGTTTAGAATGGACGCTATTGTAATGGCCGGGGGATTTGGACAAAGATTTGGAATGGGAGAAAAGCCATGTGTTGAGTTGCTTGGAAAACCGCTTATAGCATACGTGATAGACACCCTTAGGGCCTCAAAGAATATAGATAGGGTTTTTGTAGCGGTCTCACCTGCAACCCCCAAGACCGAAATCATGATCCAGGAACGTTACAAAGGAGAAATCCGTGTAATCAGGACCTTTGGGGGAAATTATGTAGGAGACATGATCTATGCAGTAGAAACTGCAGAAACAGCTGGCCCTGTAATGATTATTATGTCAGACCTTCCCCTGATAAATTCTGAGCTCATTGATTCGGTAATCGAGAAGTATAAGGAAGAAGGAAAGCCGGCGCTGTCAGTATATGTCCCGATCAATGTTTGCAAAGGAACCGGAATCAGGCCTGATACAGTTTTTAACAAGGATGGGAAGCTGATAGTGCCTGCCGGAGTTAATATTCTGGACAGTTTTCAGATTCGAAACGAACAGGAAGACTTTAATCTGATCCTTGATAATCCCAAACTAGCAATAAATGTAAATACCGCAAAGGACCTGCAGCACTGCAAGGATCTGCTGCAAGGCTAAAAATAAAAACTTACTAGAGGTGTCGTAGATTCTATCTTCAAAAAACCTGGTGCTAAGCCGCGATGGGAAGAAAATCCTGCGAGGAGTCAATCTTGAGATAGGCGACCAGGAAATTCACAGCATCATCGGTGCAAACGGTGCCGGAAAAAGTACACTTGCCTACACCCTGATGGGACTCCAGGGTTATGAACAGGATGAAGGCAGCCTCATCTTTGATGGGGAAGATATTACAAAGCTTTCAATAACCGAGCGTGCAAAAAAAGGCATTACCCTTGCCTGGCAGGAGCCTGCGCGCTTTGAAGGGCTGAAGGTCAGAGATTACCTGGCAATCGGGGCAAAAGGTAATGGAGGCGTTACTGAAGAAGAATTGAAAGAGGCCCTGAGGAAAGTCGACCTTAAACCCGAAAAATACCTGGACAGAGAAGTTGGAGAGGCGCTAAGTGGAGGCGAAAGAAAACGCATAGAGCTTGCTTCCATAATTACAATGAAACCAAAGCTTGCAATTCTCGACGAACCCGATTCAGGAATTGATGTTGTTTCCTTAAAGGAAATCGTAAATCTGATCCAGACTTTTAAAGAAAACGGTGCCTCTGTACTTGTAATAACACACAGGAAGGAAATTGCAGCCGCTTCCGATAAAGCGTCCCTTATGTGCGAAGGGGTTATTCTCAGGAGTGGAGATCCCCTGGAAATCAGTGAATTTTTCAAAAACAGGTGCATACCATGCGACAGCAGGGTATCCCCACCGAAGGCGGCCTGAAAATGACCCAGATTACTGTTAATACGCTTTCAAGCGAAATCGAAAATATGGATGCAGCCTATTCGGCAGCCGGGGGAGATGCTGTAGTCCTGCATAAGCATGAGCTTGCAAGCCTTGTGATAAGCGGAAATAAGGTGCTTAATGCGAACGGGACAGATGGAATCGTGCTCGAAACTCAAGAGACCGAACACGGAGTGGACGTTAAAATGATCATCAAGAAAGGGTACAAAATTCCACTTCCTGTTCACCTTTGCTTCGGGCTTATTCCTGAAGACGGACTCCAGGAAATAAAGATGAATTTCATGGCCGAAGAAGACTCGGCTGTTGAACTCGTCGCTCACTGTACATTTCCTAATGCTGTAAAGGTTATTCATAGAATGGATGCCCAAATGGCTGTAGGGAAGAATGCCTCATTAAAGTACACAGAAACTCATTTCCACGGTCCTCATGGTGGAGTTCAGGTGATTCCAAGGGCCCATATAA
>DASXVB010000101.1:0-3485 GCA_036504475.1 Methanosarcina sp. | reverse complement strand
TTAGGGACTTTTATGCACCGTCTTTTCATGGAAATCGACCTTTTGGAAGCCTAAGGTTATCCTTCTATTAATAAACTATCTCAAAATTTGTCCGGTTAATTAAAGCTTCGCAGATAGGAAAAACGTCTCAGGATGATCCATTAACTTGAGGATGATTAATCTCAGTACAGTTGAACTTTTAGGGCATCTGAACTTAGTTTTCAGGGTAACTAAAACTCACGACAGTTGAATTGAATGATTGTAATTAAGCATGAAGTATAACCCAAAAAATACCAGAAATATCCCGCAGGTATAGAGAATATATCTATGCATTTTTTGGGAGAGCAGTTTTTTCCCACCGCTGAATGACCCAGATACGGCAGTAAACCAGCTTAGGTCTGCCGTCCAGTGTCCGAGCATATAAGCTACTGCGATTACAATTCCCAGTTCATATTCCTTAAGTACGAGGGCACCGCCGGCGGTCAGCCACCAGATCCAGAAGTATGGGTTCGAAATTGAGGTGGTCAGGCCTATTAGAGTAGGGTCGGAAGTTAATTTTAAGCCTGAAGAATCTTGAAAAATCTGCGCAGAAGAAACCGCATTTCTGGCGTTTTTTAAGGTAAGAAGCCCGAAGACCAAGAGTGAAAGCCCTCCTATAAGGAAAATTGCGGAGATCGTGTCACTGTCAACAAGAGAAGCCGCTCCTAAGAGAATTAGCACATAGAACACAACCTCCACGATCATATGCCCGAGTACAACCTGTGGGCCTGCAAGCCAACTTTTTTTCAGAGAAACCTCTATGGTTGCAAAAAGCATTGGACCCGGAACGAGTGCACCTGTAAGCCCTACAGAGAGACCTAAAAGAAAAGCTTTGAAAATCTCAATTGTTAGCATTGTATATCTAATATTTCTAAGACTTCCAAGTTTTTTTGAAAATAAACCTTGCACAGCCGGAAACTGGATAGATTAAATACGAAAAATGGGGTATTTCTCTATATAATATTCTCTATATAATAATATAGAGAACCTGCTGGTGAAATAAAAATAAAAAAGAATTTAGAGGATAATTTCAATATCCAATTCTTCTGCAAGTTCTTTATACCTGTTTCGGATAGTAACTTCCGTAACCCCGGCTACATCCGCAACTTCTCTCTGAGTTCTCCTCTCACCACAGAGAATGGATGCGATATAAATTGCAGCTGCAGCAACTCCTGTGGGACCCCTTCCGCTTGTAAGTTCCTTTTCGGAAGCCTGCCTTAGAATCTCAACGCTCTTGGACTGGACTTCTCCTTTAAGGTTAAGGCCAGAACAGAACCTTGGGACATAGTCTATTGGCGACGTGGGCATAAGCTTTAATGCCAGTTCTCTGGAAATAAAGCGATAAGTTCTTCCGATTTCTTTTCGGCTGACCCTGGATACCTCTTCTATTTCATCAAGAGTTCTTGGGACATTACACTGACGACAAGCAGCATAAAGAGCTGCTGCCGCGACACCTTCAATGCTTCTTCCACGGATAAGGTTCTTGTCCACAGCTTTTCTGTAGACGACAGCTGCAGTTTCTCTGACGGTCCTAGGGAGACCAAGAGCAGAGGCCATTCTATCCAGTTCGGATAATGCAAATGCGAGGTTTCTTTCAGTTGCGTTACTTACACGGATTCTACGCTGCCATTTTCTTAAACGATAGAGTTGAGCACGATTTTTGGAAGAGATTGACTTTCCGTAGGAGTCACGGTTTCTCCAGTCAATCATTGTGGAAAGCCCTTTGTCGTGGATTGTATACGTCATGGGCGCACCCACACGGGAACGCTTCATACGTTGATCGTGATCGAAAGCTCGCCATTCAGGGCCTTCATCCACAAAATCGGCATCAATGACAAGTCCGCAGTCCCCACACACGAGCTCGGCCCGTTCATAGTCGTGAACAAGGTTCCTGCTGCCGCATTCTGGACACACGGCCTTTTCGGTCTCAAAATTTTGCTCTTTTTGCTTTTCCTTGCGAGCTTTGATCATGGCACGTATTTTTTCTCTTTCAAGAGTGTCCGAATAGCGAACTCTTTCGACTTCTACCATATCATATCACCTTACAAATTAAAATGACCATGTGCTTGTTTCTCAGTATCTTCGCTGCACCACTAAAATTACAGTAATTATATAAAAGGAAGGACAAGAAAATCCATAGCTATAACCAGCAAAAAATATATAAACCAGTCAATGTTTAACCATAACAAAGAATTCAAACGCTTACTCAATGTCAGAGATCTCACCGAATATAGACTCTTTCATTAACGAGAGCCCGAAATTCTGAATCTGGAGTTCGTTTAAAGCCCTTCACTAAAAAAAATGGATGGTTTACAGGTCCGAAAACACTAACTATCGTACCAATCCGATTCAGAGCCTTATCTACAACTACAGAATTCAATTTAGGAAGACTACCTGAGACATTCTCGGGTTTTACCTCATCCCCTCTAATTATCAGGTTTTTAACACCTGTTCTGTGCAGCACTTTACCGAGTCGTTTCATATGAGCCACGAATAATTAATAGCTATTTCTCCAGCTCAGGAATGAAATTTCCTGGCTTTGAGCATGTTACTTTGTCAGCCATAATTAATACTATATATTGTAGACTGAAAAGCATATTTAGTCTACGTTCATTGTATATAAAGATATCGCAAGACGTATATTATATGTTGGTTTCAACTAAATTAAAATAGTAAAGTATAAAATATAGGAAAGGGAAACCACAACCTTATATATTAAATGGACATTGTTGGCAGCAATCAGACCATAAATATGGTCAATCCATTCACTAAATCCGATTAATGATCTCATTCTAGGGAGGAGACTCATTGTCCAAGTTCGTATATTTTTTTGGAAAGGATGTAACTGATGGCAAAGGTAGTATGAAAGACTTACTTGGAGGTAAGGGCGCAGGCCTTGCCGAAATGGCAAATCTTGGAATCCCAGTACCACCAGGTTTTACAATAACGGCCGAGGTTTGTGTACTTTATTTAAAAAATAATACTTATCCTGAAGAAATACACAAACAGATCAAAGAAGCAATCTACAAGCTTGAGACCTTAAATACTAAAAAATTGGGGGACCCTAATGATCCACTGCTCGTTTCTGTAAGGTCTGGAGCTAGAGTGTCCATGCCGGGGATGATGGATACTGTCCTTAACCTTGGGCTAACGGACAAATCTGTTATTGGGCTTGCAAATAAGGTCAATGACGAAAGATTCGCTTATGATTGTTATCGTAGATTTATTTCCATGTTTGGAGATGTGGTTCTAGGAATTGACTTCGACAAGTTCGAGTCACTTATCGAGGATAAGAAAAAAGAACTCAAAGTCCAATCCGATACCGATCTTGATGTAAAAGCTTTGAAAGGGCTGGCTGAAAGATTCAAAGGAGTAATCAAGCTTGAAAAAGGTTTTGATTTCCCTCAGGATCCAAAAGTTCAGCTTCAGATGGCAATTGACGCTGTTTTTGATTCCTGGAATAATCC
>DASXVB010000100.1:0-17712 GCA_036504475.1 Methanosarcina sp. | reverse complement strand
CTTTGACAGGCATCATAGGAACTTTGACAGAGACTTCCATAAGGATTTTGATAAAGACTTCGACCGGCACTTTGGACATTTCAGAGACTTTGATAGGGATTTTTTTGACAGGCACTTCAGAGACTTCCACAGGGATTTTGATAGAGACTTTGACAGGGATTTTAACAACCACTTCCGGGGATACTGATCAATAATCAAACCCAAGATATTAAGCTATATGGAAAATATAAGGAATCAAATCATATCATTTTCAAGGCATGATGAATAAGTTTCTGAGAAGTCATCATGTTTTTCGTTTTTTCCATACAACTTTGTTTTATCCCAAAATTATTTCGCTTTTTTAATTTTTTTATTTAAATTACATATCGTATACAGTTAACCCACTATTTTACTCCTACTTCGAACTTGTTTCATTTTACATGATTATTTCACAATACCAAAATGGAATTGAAATTTACTCAACGTTTAACTTTTTGCGCCGCCTGCTTCTGTTGTATTGTGTATTGAACTTTCAAATAGATTTGAATCTGCAAAATTATCTCAGGATACAACAAGCAAAAACATCATAACAAATGCTCCATGATACATAGGCTATATAGGCATTGTAGTGCAGGCCTTAGTAAAGGAATGTATAATAATGGAATTTTATGGTATGGAAACTGGTGAAGTTCTTCGTGAGTTCACAATAAATGCAGATACAGGGCTGTCTAATTCCGAGGCAAACGCAAGGCTTGCAAAATTCGGAAAAAATCAGTTTACTTCACCTGCAAAAGATAGCATATTTGTAAAGATTTTTGATAATCTCAAGGAACCACTAATCATCATTCTTATTGTATCCGGGCTTATTTCAATTGCAATGGGGCATAGTATTGATGGAATTGGAATCTTCGCAGCTGTTATTATATCAACTATGATAGCCGTAGTTCAGGAAGGAAAATCTGATAAAGCCTTTGAGAAATTGAGCCAGCAAAGCGATGATATCCGGGTTAAGGTATTAAGAGGCGGACAGCTCAATTATGTACCCAAGACTGAAATAACGATCGGTGATATTGTCCATCTCGAGGTTGGCGATAAAGTCCCTGCTGACGGAAGGATTATCCAGGATATGCAGTTGAAAATAAATGAGTCAATGCTCACTGGGGAAGCCGATGCAGTGTCAAAAAATTCTGAAGCTATCGTTGGAAGCGTGCAACTGGCTGACCGAAAGAACATGGTATACAGCGGAACCCTTATAATCGAGGGCAGGGGCACTATAGTTGTGACAGGCATTGGTGACAACACCGAGATGGGAAAAATTGCCAATGAGCTGAAGGAGACCCTCAATACTGATACCCCGCTTCAGGAAAAACTCGCAAAACTGGGTAAAAACATCTCAGTTGCGGGTACAATCGCAGCATGTGTTGTTTTCCTGTCTGAGATCTACCGGATATACGCTGGCGGAACCTTGGACTTTGAGAGAGTCAAGGACGCCTTTGTGATTTCAGTTGCACTTATCGTGGCTGCAGTCCCTGAAGGTCTTCCCACAATGGTCGCACTTACACTCGCTTTTAATATGCAGAAAATGGCAAAGCACCAAGCTCTTGTGCGAAAAATGATTGCTTGTGAGACCATAGGCTCTATCAATGTTATTTGCTCGGACAAAACAGGAACCCTTACACAGAACAAGATGACCGTAACCAATGTATGGTTTGGCGGTAAGACCGTCCCGGTTGATAGAGTGGAAGCAGCTGAGATGCTTCACAATATCTGCATTAATTCAACAGCTGATATTACTCCAAAAGGCGACAGTTACGAGTTTGTGGGCAATCCTACAGAGTGCTCTCTGCTTGTCTGCGCAAAAAAGAATGGTGTCCAACACGAGGAACTCAGAAAAACTTCTAAGGTTGTAGCTGTATACAATTTTTCTTCCTACAGGAAGATGATGTCAACTGCTATAGCAAGAGAGGAAGGCTACAGACTCTACACTAAAGGTTCGCCTGAGCGGGTCTTAAGTCTCTGCAGCAAGGCGCTTCTCGATGGTCATGTTGTAAACATGAACAGCAGCGTGAGAGGCGAAATTGAGCATCAGATAAAGCTGCTTCAGGATCAGGCAAAGCGGATAATCTCGTTTGCGTACAGGGATACCCCTGAAAGTACAGATTGGTCGGATAGTGAACAGCTTGAGTATGACCTGACCTTTGTAGGCTTTGTTGGAATTGAAGACCCGCTGAGAAGTGATGTGAAAGACGCAATAATGGACTGCCGGAAAGCTGGTATAAATGTAAAGATGCTTACCGGTGACAACATCAATACTGCACGTGCAATTGCGTCGCAGCTTGGGATTATTGAAAAGAATTCCCTTGTTCTCGAAGCCTATGAGATTGAAACTCTGAGTGACGAAAAGCTTTCAGCTATGCTTGACAGGATTGTGGTTATTGCAAGATCAACGCCCTCGACCAAGATGAGAGTTGTCACCCTGTTAAAAGCTAAACAATATGCTGTGGCAGTAACAGGTGACGGAATTAACGATGCCCCAGCCCTGAAAACAGCCGATGTCGGGGTTGCTATGGGTATTGCAGGCACTGAAGTTTCAAAAGAAGCCTCAGATATTGTGCTCCTAGACGATTCGTTCTCAACGATCGTAAAATCAGTTGCGTGGGGCAGAGGTATCTATGAAAATTTCCAGAGGTTCATCCAATTCCAGCTCACTGTGAATGTTGTGGCGTTCAGTGCAGCTTTCCTCGCTGAAATTTGCGGGTTTGGGCTGCCTTTTACAACGTTGCAATTGCTATGGGTCAACATTATCATGGATGGGCCACCTGCACTGTCACTTGGACTCGAACCACCGAGGAATCACCTGCTGAACAAACAGCCAATTCCCAGGAATGCGTCAATAATAACTAGGGACATGCTCTTCAGGATCATAACAAATGGTGCATTCATTGTGGCAGCGATTTTGATTCTCATTAGAACGCCCGTCCTTGGCGGGACACCCGAACAGCAGTCCACGATTGTGTTCTGTACCTTTGTGATGTTCCAGCTCTGGAATGCGTTCAACTGCCGTGAGTTCGGTACCATCAGCGTGTTTACCAACATACTGAGAAACAAACTGATGATAGGCATAATCGCAGTAACGCTTGGAATACAAATACTGATCACTCAAGTTGGCGGTGCGGTCTTCAAGACTCAGCCACTAGAACTTGAAATCTGGATTCACATACTGGTATACACTTTCAGTGTGATCATCTTCAATGAACTGGTGAAACTGCTGGTGCGTATCGCAAAATCAACAAGTAATTCCTTGATCGCATCCAAGACAGCTACACAGTAAGCTTTTCCATGGTGAGAATGTTCCCTACTATTCGCTGTTTAGTGCCCATAAAGTACATAGAACTTAATGTTCGATGCACGTCCCAAATGCCCGCTCCGGGCACCTAAATTTTTGTTCAAAGCACCCTTCAATTTTGTTTTTTCTTCAATACTTTATTTACTTACGGCAAGTTTTAAGACCTTTAATTTCTTGATCTCGGGTCTCTTATTCAAACTTGTTTTAAGGAATTTTCAAGTATTTTCGTTTTTGGTCGTGCACTATTAGTTAGTTGATGTTATTTCCAAAACACTTTTTAAATGCAAAGATAATGAAGATAAGGGAGTTGGTTATAACAAAAGACCAGTGGCCGTATGCTAGCATATTGTTCATGTGAGTCTCCCTTCGTTGTGATCCTGATGGTGTTTATTCTCATGTCTCTCATCAGCCTTCTGCCCACTTCCTTTCTGCTTAGTTTCCTTATGATCATGTTTTCCATTATCGTGCCCTCCTCCACAGCACCCTCTATGATCTCCGTTCATTTCATGTTCTTCATGCTTTCCATGTCCTCCACACATGAAAACATGCAGCAAAACGAAGCCTAAAAATAATATAGAGCTCGAATATGCCAGAAGATGTGCCCTATGTTCTGCTAACATATAGAGCGCAATGGTAGCTAAGCCGAAAAGCACTACTGCTTTTATTGCGAAGTTATTTTTTGAATTACAATTTGCTCCATTCATTTGGAGTCTCTCCTTTTTAAGCCGTAAGGCTGGCCACTTAATTAAAACCTTAGTCCGAAAAGTCTCCAGATCCCTTTTCTAGAAACAAGTGTAATTCTTGTTTTATTTCATTTGATCAAGAACTCATCCCAAGGTCTTTTTGATTCGCAACCAGAATAGTATTTTCTTCATAATAACTATAAAAATATAATTATTTAAATATATTTATAGCGGCAAAAATTTAGGCTTTCAGTTAGAATTTATTATGCATCAAAACGTTGACTGTCACCATCATATACATAAGAGTAAAATCTTCAACCTTCGGTTCTTTTTAACTTAAAGAAGAATACAATGAGTCACCAAAACCAAAAAGTCTGTAAGATGTAGTTCGCCTCATACTTTGGAACCGGAGTGATCTTCTGAGCAACTTAAATCGTACATTCATAATTTCACTTATAAACCAAGATAAGAGAATATTTCCAAAAGAAGTTTTATTAAACTCATCTTCTGATATACTTTTTCTGAAACACTTTTAGCATACGTGATCTAGAAGAGCGAGCATATTATCTCTTTACATCTCATCATTTCAATAATCAAGAAAAAGGTTTCAGGTTAGCCTTTTTTATGTCAAAGCATTGTCTATTCACTTCATCAATACTAATTTTTGGGGGAGAAATCACGGCAGAAGAATTAACTGATGAAGAAAAGGAATACTACTTACTTGTAAAAAAGGCGTTTGCTCTATTGGCTCCTTTTTACGATATTATTGCTACACCTTTTTCCAGTGTAAGGGATAGAGTAGTTAATTTTACAAATGCCCAAAAAGGTTCCAAAATATTAGATGTCGCCACGGGAACAGGAGAACAAGCTTTTGCATTTGCAAAAAGAGGGTATGGAGTTATTGGGATTGACTTATCTGAGGCCATGCTTAATGTGGCTAAAAAGAAAAATAAATTCAAAAATGTGAAATTCGAAGTCGCTGATGCAACAAATTTGCCATTTGAGGACAATAGTTTTGATGTTTCTTCCGTGTCATTTGCTTTACACGATATGCCTTTGAGTATAAGAGAAAAAATATTGAAAGAGATGGTCAGGGTAACCAAGCCACAGGGAATCATAGTAATTGCTGATTATGATTTACCCAGAAACAAAATCGGTAGATTTTTAGTTTATCATTTTGTTGCCTTTTATGAGGCAGAATACTATAAGACTTTCATTAGATACGATCTTGAAACACTACTTCATAAAAATAGGATCAAGATACTAGATAGAGCTACGGTAATGCATGGAGTTGGAAGAATATTGAAGGGGACAAATAATAAACTTTAATATATTGAAATATTGGAAAATTTGTTTTTGCGAAAAGTAGTAAAAATAATTGATATTATCATAGAAAAAACAAAATGACGTAAAAGTATGTAGACCTATTAACAATATCATCATTTATAGAAGCTGAAAAATAATGAATGAAAAGCAAAAATTATATACTACAGTCAGAAAACACGCAGGCTTCATCGTTAATAGTATGTCTTTACACATTGGTTTAATTTTATTTTTGTAACTTGATATTTTTATATAATATTGTGTTAATCTTTTTATTACCTGTACACAAAGATGTAAACTTTTATGATAATTTTATAACTATTAAGCCAAAGGTCATGATATAACGAAGATCTCTCATGTTGCCGATATTGAAGATTTCACTCATAAAAATAAAAAATATTGTTGCAAATCTAATTTATAAACTGGATAGATGTCAGGATGGCAGAGTGGCTATGCTTCCGGCTGCAACCCGGAATTACGTGAGTTCGATTCTCACTCCTGACTTAGATAGATAGTCCTTGCAACCTTGCTTTTAGTAGACGTGGGCATCAGGTTATATTACCAAAGGGGCCGCAAAAAATTCGAAAAGGAAATAATAAAATACGAACGAAGAGAGAGGTTTCTCTATTACTTGGTAGGTTTGGGTCTTATTCCAATATTTTTCTACTTACTTACCTCTTGGATAGACGCATTTCACCTTTCTTTCCCTCTAAGAGTCCGTTGGCTCGGAGCAGGGTTAATTTTTGCGGGCGATCTCCTCTTTATATGGTCTCATAAAGCTCTAGGCAAGAACTGGTCGCATATTCTGGAAATTCGGAAAGGACATACCCTGGTAACCGATGGCCCTTACAGGTTTGTAAGGCATCCCATGTACGCAGCTATTTTTCTTACAGGCATGGGAGTATCGCTTCTTTCAGCCAATTGGATAGTTACCTTATCTTACATGCTGCCAACTACTATCCTGTATCTCGTTCGGGTATATGATGAAGAGGAAATGATGATAGAACAATTTGGAGATGAATATAGAGAGTACATGGCAAGGACAGGGCGTTTAATGCCAAAGTTGAGCATCCCAATAATTCACTCTAAAATATGATGAATAAGACAGTTTTCTTAGGTTTTTCTTGGGTTTGCCAGCAATTCATTCCCAGACTCTCTTCTCAGAATTTGGGACCTCACATGGCTTCCGCTTGTACATAAAATTGTTCAACGAAATCATAGTTCCTTCAACCTGATTTTAAAGTAATGAACAAGAAAGACTGATGTAATATTATTTAACCTACCAAATTAAAAAATAAAATAACTCATAGCAAAACTAAAATTTTAGCTTATTTCAGCTCTTTCAGCAAATTTTATTATAGTTTTGCCCTTGCAGATTCCACAGCATCCCTACTAACAATTTCTCCTGCAAAAGTATCAGCAAGGCTTTCAAGTTCATCTTTAGACAGGTTTTTTGTGAAGGTCATAAGTGAAAGCTGTCTTAACAAAGGCGTTTGATTATTATGGCGAAGGTGCCAGACTTCATGAGCAAGTATAGCTTTTAATTCCAGATCGTTCATGAGTTCAAGCATTCCAATTGACAAAAAGATCATTTTCCCTGAAGCAAACGCTCTAGGTACTGCAGAATCGTAATAATATACCTTTGATTTTTCAGTCAAGGTATTAACAAAAGTCTGGGGCCAATCCATTATATCGATAATCGGTTTAGCCTTGTACTTTTTGATAAGAATCCTGTAATACACTCTTGGAAGAAGTATAATTACTAGAGTAGAAAGGACAACATAAGCAGTGTAAATCTCGATTGTAAGCATTTGGCTGCACTGCATAGCAGAAATAATTGTGCCAATAGCAGAAAGCATGAACAGCTGTGCAGTTATAATAGAAAGAATCCTGATAATAGGCTTTCTAGTTTTAAGGTAAAATGCAAAAAGGAGTAAAGCTAGAAATATCTCTGCCACTACTAACGGCAGGAGGTGTGAACCTTTAATACATTCAATATAACAGTCAATTTCTTTTGTTATAGAAAACATATCTACCGTCCGAAAAGGGTATTTCTTCGAAATTTTTGCTTCTCAGGAAGGTTCACTTTTTATTGTGGTAAGTGTGGAAATTTTCAATAGCCACTTTGCCAAATGTATCTACAAGGCTGTCCAGTACTTTTTTTGTGATGGTGTTTGCTGTGTTATCCATAGACTCTGTTGCGGAATACAGATATCTTATTCTTTGACCGTTTTTATCTACTTCTCTTTTCGCAAAGCCAGCTTTTACAAGCCTGTCTAGTGTTCCTGCCACACTGGATAAAGGAATGCCTGTTTTTTCTGTTATTTCAGGCGTAGTTGAATTCTCATTTGTCCACAAAACCTCCATAATCTGGGCTTCAATAGGGCTGAAAAATTTAGTAAGGCCTTCATTAGAAAGGTTTATTCTATCTAATTTTACCATGTGTTTACAACTGCTGTAAACAAATATAAGCTTTATGCTTGTCGTTTTTGATTAGTATTTTCTTCACCTCCTGCTTATTTACATCTAGCGTAAAGTTAAAGTACCTTTACACTTAATGTAAAACCAGATCTTTACACAAGATGTAAAGTAAATTCTATTCAAAGTGGTGTCAAAAAATTATCCATCACAGATATTGAGGATTGTAAATGCGTTTACATACGTTGGTTCTAAAAGATATATCCCGCCGGAAAACAAAACTTGGATTGGCAGTATTAAGTGTAGTAGTAGCTGCTGCAGCTATTGTAGCTGTGATCACTACGTTTTCCGCAGCAACTCAGGGTCTTTATGAAGAATCAAATAAGTTTGGTGCAAACATCATTGTCAAGCCTGAAGTAAAAACAATACCTCTTGTAGCTGGCTCAACGTCTATTGGTTCTTTGTTCACTGGAGAAAACTACATTGAAGAATCGAAAATATCCAAGATTCACACTATTAAGAACAACGCAAATCTGGCAGTTGTGGCGCCGAGATTGTATGGAATCGCAAAACTTGGAAATTCCTCAGTAGTTGTAATGGGTGTTGATCCTGATAAGGAAAAAAAGCTCAAGTCCTGGTGGAATATCCAGGGTCGCTGGATGACTGCAGGATCGGATCCCAATAAAACTGAAGTAATTGTGGGCTCGGATATAGCCGGTCCTCTAGGAATAAAAGAAGGATCACAAATAACACTCAGCCAGGGAAATGTTTCCATCAACGCTCTAGTTACTGGTGTAATCGAGCGCACAGGTGGCAATGAAGATGGGTATATTATCCTTCCTCTTGCTGCATCCCAATATTTGCTCTCTAAAGAAGGAAAAGTCAGCAGTTTGGAAGTAAGAGCATTGTGTAACAATTGTCCTGTTGAAGAAATGAGCAAGCAAATCGAAGAGGTTTTTCCTGGGCTGGAAGCCAGACCAATGAGCCAGATTGTAAAGAATGAAATGGCAGTTGTTGAGCATACCCAATCCTCTGCAATGGCGGTATTAATAATCACTCTTCTTGTGAGCATGTTAACTGTTGCTTCCACAATGCTTGCATCCGTAAATGAGAAACTAAAAGAGATTGGGATCATGCGGGCAGTAGGTGCAAGCAATGCTCAGATAGTGTTCATGTTGTTCTTTGAGGGAGCAATTATTGGATTAGCTGGTGGTGTCATTGGTTTTGCGATAGGGACAATAGCCTCAGCTTTAGCCGCTCCTCTACTGGTCTCAGTAACACCTCAACCAATGTGGGAGATCCTACCCCTAGTTGCAGGCATCTGCGCACTTACTGGAATGGCAGCTTCTCTCATCCCTGCAAAGCGAGCTCTTGGAGTTGACCCTGCGGAGGTGTTGAGAAGTGTCTGAAGCTCCTACTAATCTTATCCAGGTCAAATCTGTGACAAAGAAGTACAGGCTCGGTTCAAATGAAATAGAAGTCCTACACGGCATAAATTTAGAGGTAAGGGATGGAGAATTCTTATCCATTATGGGTCAATCGGGCTCTGGGAAAACGACTCTTATGAACATAATTGGGATGCTGGATAGACCTACCAACGGCAGCATTCTTGTCAAAGGTATTGACATCACGAAAAAATCTCAGACAGAACTTGTTGAGTTCAGGCGTAGGACTGTTGGGTTTGTGTTTCAGCAATTCCACCTTATCCCCTCACTCACAGCCTATGAAAACGTTGCCTTACCGCTGGTGTTTGCAGGTGATAAAAATGATGATGCGGTAGCTGCTGCTCTAGAACGTGTTGGGCTGGCCCACCGGATGCATCACAAGCCAGTAGAACTGAGTGGGGGAGAACAGCAAAGGGTTGCAATTGCCAGAGCTATTGTTATGAAACCCCAAATTCTGCTTGCAGATGAACCTACGGGGGCTCTTGATGCTTATACAGGCTCCATGATAATCTCTCTACTGAAATCATTGGCTGGAGAGATGACTGTCATAATGGTCACTCATAACAAGGAACTTGCAGAGTACTCTGATCGTATTGTATTCTTGAAAGACGGAAATGTCGCGGAGTGAAAAATATGAATCGAAAATTAACAGGTATGGTTCTGTTAGTAATTGCAGTATCTTTATTGGCAGCTGGATGCACCGAAATCAAATCTTCAGCAGGTTCTAAAGATGGTTCTAAAGATAATGCAGATTCTGTAAAAGGAACCTGGATTACTGCCCAGGTAAACGCAGACCAAGTTTCCATTCCAACCAAGTCTGTAGATGATAATACAAATGTTCACTTTAAAGTGAAGACGGATATCGGAGAACTTTCAGTTATGGCATACCGGTTTAATAATAAGATTTTTGTCAGATCCAATGTATGCCCGCCATGTAAGTCGATTGGATTTTCCCTAAAAAATGGCACCCTTGTATGCGATTCTTGCGGCACTGTTTTTGATGCTGTAACAGGGAAGGGCATCGAGGGAGGCTGTGTAAATTATCCAAAAGAAAGTATTCCTTACACAGTTTCGGATGGTAAGATTACCATGAAAATCAGTGATGTGGTGGCTGCACACCAGAAGACTATTGAACCGAATTAACAGTCCAAAAGTATTTTCCTATTGAGGCTTACACAATTGCTATCCAATTCGAGTACGATAGACGTTACTGTTACAGCCGTAAATTAGACTGTTTATGGTTCAATACTATAAATTTTCCAAATCAATTGCGTAAGTCCTGAATTCATTATGGATATAAATGATCATTTATCTAAGCTGGGATTAAAAATGAATGGACTTGAAGTTAGAGAACTAGCTCCGTCTGAATATAAAGAATGGGATTCGCTTGTAGAAAAAGTTCAACCTGGTACACTCTTTCACACCAGTGAGTGGCTTGAGATCTGCAGGAATAACCTTTGCCGAGGTCTCAAGATTTATGGCTGTTTCAGAGATTATGAGCTTGTGGGAGGATGTCCTCTATTTATCAAGAATTTCAAAGGGGTCTTGAAAATGGCATCTTCAACCTGTAACATGACTGACTATTGTGGCCCCCTCATAAAAGAAGATTCTAGCTACAAAGCAAGCAAACGAGTGCAGGAAACCCACGAAATCTTTAATGCCCTCAGAGAATTCCTTTGCAGCCAGGGTTTTGATAGTATCCACCTGAAATTCTCTCCCGGAATTGAGGATATCAGACCATTTACATGGAACGGCTGGAACTCAAAGGTTCATTACACTCATTACCTAGATCTGAAAGAAAATGTCGATAAGAACATCTCAAGGACAATCCGAAAGGATCTCAAATCTGTGTCTGAGTCTGGACTAAGGACAAGAATACAGAATGATCTTGAGACTTATTATGGACTGCTTTCCAAAACATATGAGAAACAGAACTTAAAATCACCCGTACCCAAAAGGTTCTTTGAAAAAGTTTTTGATCTTATTCGAAAAAAGGATATTGGTTACATGCTTGTATCTGAAACTCCCGAAGGAGAAGCAGTTGCAGCACATTTGACTCTTTACGGTAAAGAAAGTACGATTGGCTGGTCTTCTGCCCGAGATCCAGCTTTTAGCTTGAGAGGATCAAATGCTCTCCTTTACTATAACGAGTTTCTTGACCTGCAGTCCAGAAATTTTGAATACATGAATGTTATGGCAGGGAACGTTTCAAGATTTGCAGATTTTATCATGGGTTTTTCTCCAAAACTCGTTCCTTACTACAGTGTAACCTTAGAGAATAAGAAGTATTCAATTCTTAAGGCTTTGTATAAAATAGCGACTTAATATAAAAATCGGAATCCGTTTTTATGATTACTGATTTCAATGTCGAAGGTATCAGTAATGATTAAAAAAATTCATCTAATGAGCAAACTTATCCCGGGGTTTCTATGCACTGCCATGAAAATCACAACGTGGAAAATCTTTCGTCCTCTCTTATTTCATCCTTGCTTCAATCCGAAAAAATAAACTGATGTAGCTCGTAGACTTCAGATTATAGGAAAATTATAATATGTAAAAATTGTAAATAATATAGTAATTGTAATTATGGAAGTGATTAAAATGGTCGGTTTTGGTATGATGGGTAACTACGGTTATGGCATGATGGGGTATGGAGGTATGTTTTTTGGACTCCTGTTTTGGATTATCATAATTGTGTTAGCTTATTTCTTAATTAAATCTCTTATTGAACAAAACAAAAACCGTAGCGATGACGGGAGATCTGCGTTGGATATCGCAAAAGAAAGATATGCTAAAGGCGAAATCACAAAAGAAGAGTTTGAAGAGATAAAAGGACGCCTAATATAAAAGGTAAAAATAAGATCTCTACATGGATACTGTGAAGTTATCATTGATAACAAGATTAGATGTATCACAACATATCTTTAGAAGTAAAACGGTAACTGATATCCTTTATTCGTAATGATTATTCTAATCCCTAAAATAATATATTATCAACTAATGACTTTACAGGACCATTTATCAAAATTTTAATATTATTAGAAATCAGGGGGTGCTGAATATGCAGGCTGGGGAGAAGGGGAATGAATACTTGTAGTTCTAAAATTCAAGTAAATGAGCCCTCCCTTTAAGATAAAAAACATAACTCTGGACGGGAAATGTCAGGAAATTCCAATGAGTCACAAGAAAAGGATGGGGGTAGGCTTGTCAGAGATGTACTATATGAAGGACATGCGTGAAATCATGAACAGGATTCTGGAGAGAAGTTCCGTCATGAGCATTTTATTTCTACCTAAATCACTTCTAGTTCTATTTTCACTAGTCTCTTGTTTCAATAAATTGTTACTCTCCGGATTGCGAAGGCAATATCTTGGTAATATCTGCAAATACATAAAATTATATTTTAAACTGTCTACTTTATACAGTTTACTCTTAAAAGCACTTATTTTTGGTAAGCATTATAAGGGTAGGAAGAGAACTAAATCCATGCTCTCTGACATAACTTTTTTATAAATTGCAATCTATAGTTATATATCTGTATATTTGTTAATAACATTTTGTTATATCTCAAACGAGGGGGAAACTATGGAAACAATTTATGATATTCTAAAAATGGAGCATGATCAGATGGCTAATCTCCTTCAGCAAGCATTGCTTGATGGCTCAAAGGTAAGTTTTGTTAAAGTAAAGCTTAAAACCGATCCTCATATGAAGGGAGAAGAAAAATTCTTCTATCCGCTTCTTGAAGAGAAAGAAGAATTACGTGAGCTTGTCAGTCATGCATATGAAGAACATAATGAGGCAAAAGCCCTAACGTCTGAAATGGAAAGTATGGATGAGAGGAATGAGAAATGGACTGCTAAACTCAGTGAACTGAAGCAAAGCATAGATCATCACATAGAGGAAGAGGAAGGTAAGGTGTTTGAAAGAGCCAAAAGTGTTCTGAGCCAGGACAAGGCAGAAGAGATAGCTAAACAATATATAGAGTTCAAAAGGAGTTACATGAACAGGATAGAGACTGGGGAATCTCTAACATAATCAAAGGTAAATTTAACCTGTTTTGAGGTTTGTTTTCTTATTAATTGACCCGCTTTATTTTTTATTATTGTTTCAATTCTATATAACGTCCACTAAGATCTTATTTATAAACTTAAGTTGATTTTGTAGCTTATGTGTCCCTTAACAAATCTGGTTTTCTTAGTAACCTTTTATATCCTTTTTTATACTCTTTTCAATCTGCGCATTTTTCGCCTGAACTAATTAGTTTTCATTCATTTACTGGAAAACAATTAGATAGGATATTTACAGAATTCCCTACGATTAGTTGCAAAAAAGAAATTTTATGGAAAATGGATTTTTCATAAGTTCGGTTTATACCTATTTTATCTCGGATTTTTATTGCAACTCTATGGTTTTCTATGATTCAATAATTGATCCTATATACCATAGTTAGACAGGATTTTCGTGTTTTATTTTTCAATTTAACGTCCAATTTTCAAGATACCTTTATATATCACCTTCCTCTATATAGATTCTTCAAGATTAATTAGAATACCCTCAGGGGGTTTACTTATTACCAAGGATAAAAGAAAAGTTCAGTTTACAGGAAATTCTACCTATATTGTTTCTCTCCCCATAAAATGGGTCCGGGATATAGGGCTTGAGGCCGGGGATACCCTTACTCTCACACCTATGCCTAACAGAACCCTGCTCGTTTCTTCCAGTGCAGTTTCAAAGGAACGTTCTGCCGTCAACGCAACTATTGATTATATTCACTCCGACAGTGCAGAAAATAATCTCAGAATTCTTATTTCTCATTATCTTGTGGGCTATGATGTTATCAGGCTGACTACAAAAAAAGGTTTCAGTGCCTATGATCGCAAGTTTATCAAGGATTCTGTGCGTCAGAAACTGATAGGTCTTGAACTTATAGAAGAATCACGGAATGAACTGGTCTTTCAGTGTCTTCTGAATTATAATGACCTTCCGCTTACTAGGGTAATTAAAAACATGTATGGACTCGTGCTTTCCATGCTTGAAGATTCCATGGCTGCCCTCAGGGACCATAATGTGGAGATTGCCGAAGACGTCATCCAGAGAGACGACGATGTGGACCGTTTTTATCTTCTTGCCGTTCGCCAGCTCAAAGCTTCACTTGAAGATATCGAGCTCTCTGAAAAGATCGGAATTCGGCATCCCAGAGAGTGCTTAGGATACAGACTTATTACAAAAAGCATTGAGCGTGTAGGAGATCATGCTGTAAAAATAGCAAAAAGTGTCCTGAAAATGGACTCCGGAATCAATGCTGATGACCCAATCTTTAAGATGGCTGAACTCTCCTGCAAGGTTTTTGAAAGTTCAATAGATTCAATGACTGAGGAGGACCTCCAAGCTATTAACAAAATCGTCGTAGAGGCCAAGAAAGTTTCCCAGTTCGGAGTTTCTCTAGAGCCTCAGAGTAATTGTGAAGGTCCAAGTAATGTCATGATCCTTGAGAGCCTCAGAAGGGTTTCTGAATACAGTGCTGATATTGCAGAAGTTGCAATCAACATGAACATTAAGCGGGTCTAAATCTCAAAGAATTGAGTTTCTATCTTTTTTTCATTTTTTATTTCTTGACTATTTTCGGCAGTAAGCTGAATTTTCTGTAAATTCAAAGTCAAATTTTTGTGTACTGATCATAATTTAGTTCTCTTAATATTGAGTTTCCAGGCTGCCAACTTTTTAAACTTATGATTTTACAGAAATAATGACACATTGCCTTATTATTTTCCATTTTTATTAAGTTTCTCAAGTTCACACAAAATTAAATCAAGTCTTTTATTTGTTTCCTGAATCTCAATACAAACACGATTCAAGGCCTCTACAGTTTTTGCAGGTCATGGATTAGTAACCAGTTTAGAATCAAACATTAAATATATACACACAAAATAAATATAAAAATTACCTAATGTAATTTTATAAAACTATCACAAATAAAAACATAGAAGAGACTAATTAACCACCACACACTTTACATGCTCTATATCCAGCAGCTTCGGCTTCCTTTCTACTTTTAAAGGTAATGAGATTCTCGGGCTTAATTCGTGAGACATAACGACAGCTTGCAGCATGATATATCTCAGATTTTGAACTTGCATATATTAGCTCATTATCTGTATTAGTTACACTTTTTGTTTGAGTCTTATACTGGGACGACGTTTTTGTATGAGTTGATGTATATGTAGACGTCTTTGTAGCAGTTGTCGTGGGAGTTGAAGTTGAATCTACATATGGGGAAAAGGTCCATTTTATTGTTTGCGTATTCGAATTTGTTAGGTCTATAGTTAATGTTTTTGCTTTGTACCCCGATAGATATAAGTCAACAGTATGAGTTCCCTCACCTACAGACAATCCATATAAAGGAGATAGTCCTCGTGAAACTCCATCAACAGTAACAATAGCACCTTCAGGACTTGTTATTATGTCCAATGTTTTTTTCGTATCAGATGTCGGTGTTTCTTCCGAAGTTAATGTTGATGTCAAGTTTGAGTTTGAGTCTCGAACAAGAGTATATAATAGTTTTTTTGTCGCAGACTTTTCTATTTCTATTTTCTCTTTTTGTAGAGAATATCCTGACAAATAGGCTTCTACAGTATGAGTGCCTGCTTCTACAGGCAATCCTTCAATTGGTGATAATCCCTTAGAAACTCCATCAATAATAATAGTGGCACCAGTCGGACTTGTTAGTATCTCCAATTTTCCTTTAGTGTTAATTTTTGAAGTGGATTTTGAAACTGGAGTTGAGATCGATGATGGAGTTGATGTTGGAATTGAATGAGAAGGTACAGCTATTGCCTTACTACCATTAGCAGATGACAGAGAAGTAGATACTGAAGTATCACTGTTATTTGTAACTGGAGTTGATATCGGGGATGTAGCTGATGTTGGAGTTGAATGAGAAGGTGCAACTATTGCCTCACTACCATTAGTAGATTGCAGAGAATCAGATACTACAGTAGTATTGTTATTTACTGGATTATGTGTGGTCGGTGTTAATGCAGCCGCTGAGATAATAAATAAAACAAGTACAACAATAAACCTTACATTTCGAGTCATTGAAATATTTAATTTCTTTTCTAGTTTAGTTGAAGCAGTGGGAATTGCTATAACAGCTATTAAAAAGAACACTAAGCCAGCAATGTAATCATGTTGAAGAACAAATCCGAGACATAAAATTAAAATGAAGAGTCCAATAACCGAAAAAGCTACGTTAGCTAACGTATTTTTTATATTTTCTAGCTTTGCTCCACTCACAATATTGCCTCAGAATTTACTTATTATTATAATATTTTCAAATGTGGTGCTTTTATTTATTCTTTCTGAATTGCTGCTAACTACCTGAAAAAGTCCAAAAAGTGGTCTTAATTATTGTATTATTTCAAATATCCAAAAATTGGCAGTGTGTCAATTATTGAAAAATTTACATCATAAAAAGTTGATAGCTTGAGAATTCAATATTATGAGAACTGAATCATGTTCAATGCATAAAAATTAGAATTTGAATTTGCAGAAAATTCGGGGTACTTCCCTATTTTTCTTTATTTCTTTTGTCTTTTCATACAAATGCCTTCCGAAACTGATATGTGCCGAGAAGTATCATGATTCCAGCTCCTATGGTCAGACTTATGAGCCCCTGAACAGGTATTCCTCCTTCAAACAGCATTCCTGTGCTGTCTATTGCATAACTTACCGGATTGAGCTTTGCCAGAGTCCTCAGCCAAACAGGCATGACGTCGTAAGGCATGAGTGCGCTACTTGTGAAGAATAAAGGCATGCTGATCATGCTGTTCACAGCCGAATAACTATCATGATCACTTAAGTACAGTCCTATCATGGTTGAGAGAGCAGAGAAAAATACTGAAAACAAAAACAGTATAAGATATATCAGAATTATATGCACAGGGTTCAATATCCTTACCCCTAAGAGTGTAGCTATTAGGAGTATCACAGTTGCCTGTAGCAGACCTCTTACGCTGATAAATAAGATTTTCCCGTACAACATGCTTTCTCGTGGCGAGGGCATGGCGAGGAACTTATTCAAAAAACCCAGTATTTTATCGAAAATCATAAGAGACCCTCCCTGCAGGGAAGAAAAGAGCATAGTCATGACAAGAATGCCAGGGGTGATATATTCCAGATAATTATCCGTAAACTTTGTTGGCATGGCAAGCCCTACAAATATCAACCAAGCTGCAGGCATTGCAAGAGAAGAAATAACGGAAACCCTTCCTCTTAGCCATTTTACAAGGTCCCTTTCAAAATAGTAAAATACTGCTTTCATCATCTCCGCCTCAGAAGGTTTCTAAACTGAGTTGAATTAAACCCTGCCTGTTCCTCAGGGGTTTTAACATTTTCAAGGAAAACATCATTAAGGGAGGCATCAGTACCTATGGAACTTACAAGGTTTTCAGGAGAGCCAACAACTGCAATTCTCCCTTTATCAATAATAGCAACTCTGTTGCAGTATTTCTCTGCC
>DASXVB010000099.1:0-4142 GCA_036504475.1 Methanosarcina sp. | reverse complement strand
TTTTTGGCTATGTTTAGCTCCTCAAATAAAGTTTATGACTTCTCATCCTCAATTAAAATTTGTAACTTCCCGTTTTCATTATCCTAAACCTTTTTTAGAAAATTATATTATCCTCTTCGGGCATGACTTCTTTCCATGAGTTTTCAGAGAATCGCGTGGGGCATTACAGGTGCCGGTCATTTCCTGGACCGCAGTTACCAGGTCTTTAAGGAAATCAAGCTCAAAAACCCCGAAATTTCCGTAAACACATTTATCTCCAGGGCTGCAGAGGAGGTACTGCGCATGTATGGGCTTGAACAAAAGCTTGTTAAGATCTCGGGAGGAGACTACCTTGAAGAAATCTTCCGGGAAAGCGAACAGGGTTCAAGTTCTCCGAAGGTCGGGCGTTTCGCTCTTGACCGATATGACGCACTATTTGTCACGCCTGCAACCTCAAACACGGTTTCGAAAATCGCTTATGGGATTGCAGATTCCCTTGTTACCAATGCCGTTGCCCAGGCTGTAAAAGGAAAAGTTCCTGTTTACATTGTGCCCGTGGATATCGAAGGTTCAATTGTGTCCGAAATGCCCTATAATATTGACCGAAAACAGTGCAGGCATTGCGAGGACTGCCCTCCAAGAGAAAACTGCCCTCACGGAGCAATAACTGAGAAAAACGGTTTAACAGACCAAATCGAACTCCTAAAGTGTAAAGGTTGCGGAATCTGCAAGGAACTCTGCCCATATAAAGCTATTAAAGGAGGGCCTGTGGAAGTCCTGGTCCGGGATGTGGATATGCGTAATGTTGAAATCGTAAAAAGCTTGCAGGGAATTACCGTGCTTGAAAGCCCGGAGAAAATTTTGGATTTCTTTTAATTTTCCTTCTTTTGACTTCCTTTCTTTTAATTCCCCCAATTTTTATTGTATTTTTTCTTTTCTCCTGTTAGACTTTAGATTTTCTTCTTTAAGCCCTGATTATTATATGTTATTTTGCTTCTCAATTTCGATCTGTTTTTCAATCTCTCTTGCCAGATTCTCTGCCGAATGAATGTAGACTGATGCAGGGAGCCCTGTGTTTGAGATCATATAGAGCAGGTTCATTGTAGTTTTGTTGAGTTTCGGAGAGTAACTTAATAGCTCACTTCTAGAAATCCTGACCATTGTATCCAGGGATTTTATTCCCGTCAGGTAGCTCTTTATATCGCTGCTTTTCTGGCTTTTTTCAAAAATGAGGTCTATCCAAGTGTTCATTTCATCGATTAACAGCTCTCTGGTAAGGTCTTCTGGAACTATGTAACTTTCTCCCTTCGCTATGTTTCTGAAAAATTCTTTGAAATTCTCCCCTTTTGCGAGGGTGTATACCTTCCCGAGTTTTCCTGTATGACTATCGGTTGTCGCGGCAATCCCTTTGACAAATTTCTCCGCCAGAGCGATTGTAAGTTCGTTTTTCTGCTTGAGCTCATGCATGTTGTACTCCAATACAGGGAAAAGTTTTGCTAGCCTTGGTACTGCGGACGGATTAGGTTCACTATGGAACTCAAACCAGAAAGGGTGGTTGTAAATAAAGGGAAGTTTATGCCGTTTGAGGTATTTGATAAAGCTTATTAAATTATGTTCTATTTCCGCAATTTCCTCCAGTTCAAAAAAATTTTCCCTATCAAGCTCGAAAACGTTAATATGCAGGGCATGTCCTGCAAATTCCGGGTCATAAACACTCATCTCAATCCCTGGAACAAGCTTTTCACGGTCCCATCCAAGAATCTCATATGCCTCTACGGTATCATGGTCTGTAAATGTAATATAATCCATTCCGAGTTTCAGGGCTTTCTCATAAAGACTCTCTGGATATAGATCTCTGACAGGAAGGACATCAAAGGAACAAGTGCTGTGAACGTGCAGGTCTGCTCGCTTCCAGCCCTCTTCCATAAGCTCAGCTGCTCGTTCTGGAGTTATTAATTTCTTCTCGTAATTCCTCGGCCCTCTCCCCATAGGCGTAAAATCCAGTATTTTAATTTTATTTTGATTATTATTAGTAAGTCTTAAATTTCTCCCTACTATAGTATATCCTTTTTTTTAGATTAAAGTTTTCCAGAGAAATTATTTCACGGTTCAGGTTTGCAGAATCACTCTACAATTCTGTAAAATCCTCCTATTTTTCTCTGTAAAACATTTAGAAGGCGATAGAAGCTAGAAACAATTGCCAAAGATACTAAAAAAGAAGTCCCAATATCTTTTAAAACAATAAAACATACCATGTTTCTATATACTGTTCGGAGATTATAATGGGATTTGTTAACAAACTAAAAAGAGCAGTTGAAGTATTAAAAGAAGATGAATCCGTAGAAAAAGGAAACGATTTTGAAAAATATGTAGTAAGTCTTTTTGATGACAAATACTTTTCAATCGTGCAATGGAATACAGATATTACACGAAAACATAATAGGTTTGTTGAATCAGATGCAGGCCCGGATCTTATTGTCCGTTATATTCCAAAAGACGAAGTTTTTTGCGTTGAGTGTAAGTTTAGATCCAGTTTATTTGAAGATAAGCTTCAATGGTCCGATCCCCAGCAATTAAGACGTTATCAGAGCTTTGCCAGGGAAAAAAGGCTTCCTTTCTTTGTTGTTATCGGATTTGGCGGAGATCCGTCTTATCCTAAGAGGATGTTTTGCATACCTCTTGGAGAAGCAAGGTATCCGGCACTTTATCCGAGTATACTTGAAAAATTCGAAAGGAAGCCTGAAAAAAACTTTTTCTGGAAAAATGGCATTTTGAATTAATTAAATAGAGCTTACACAATTGAGCGATAAAGTCAGATTTATCCGATTTATTATAAATTAATATTTGCTGTTGAGTGTTTTTTATTCTTGTTTAAGTTCAACTGTGTGAGCCCTATAATCACACTGCTAAGTCTACAATTTATATAAATTTAAATTGGTGCTTTAATTGCCGTCTTTTCAACTGCGGGCTTATTAGCCGCGAAAAATGTTGCCTTTAGCTGCCCTTGCGGGTTTCTAAGTTCTATTTTTGCGTCTGAGTAATAGCCGATCTCGATATCTTCTGTAAATTCTCTGTTCGTCGAGAGGCTGGCAGCACTCATAACGCCAGTAATGGGAAGAGACCAGAAATGGTGGTCTTTATAAGTTGGGTTATAATTAACAGCTGTACTACCTGTCAGATGTGCCGTGTAAACAATTCTTACCTTCATTACACCTCTGCTTGCTGACAGTACGGCTTCAATTGATTCGCCAGGTTCGAGTTCGACACTGACTCCTGAACTTGAGCCTACTGTAATGCTTTTACTTTCAGATCCTCCCTGCCCCCAGGAATGGCTGTAGGACATAGAGGTTTCTCCTCCTCCTCCAGCTCCAAGGAAACTGACATCATATGTAATCTTCTGCCCTACATCGATTGAGTTCGTCTCAGACCAGTTGCTCTCCGTGGTATCAGTTACCTGGTCAGAAATACTGGCGTCGAAAGTAGCTTTTTTTGTGCTACTATTAACGAATTTCTTGGTTGCAACTATTACTGGTTCTGAAGTAATTCCGGTTATTTTTGAACTCTTAACATCCAGTATAGTCTGAACTTCACTCCAACCGTAGGTTTTGTAGAGGTCATCCCAAGGTGTCGGGCTGTGAAGATAAGCATCATTCGGTTTCTTTCCAAAATATTTTTCAACTGCACTTTTAAGGCCTGCGTCTTCAATGCCAAATGTCTTTCTTTCTTTATCTGTGATAATGTGCTGTACACTTCCCGAAGCGCTGACACTTGAAGTTGATGCATCTGCGCCCGCCTTTATGCTGATTTCAATTCCCATACTTTCCTGTATGGAAGCGATCTGATATAAATTTTCTTCGAATGTTATAAAGAGATCCTTGCTATTTCCCCATAAACGTTTGCTGGAAATTATTTGAAAAAAGTACATAATCATCATGTTGAAAGTCAGAAACAGAAGCTGTGAATTCTGTTTCATATAAATCCTTACTGATTCTTCAGTATGGGTCCATTGTCCACAGAGAAGATCCGAGCTGTCTTGGCGGGTGAAGATGTCTGGAGTAGGGGAGAATTTTTCCAATATAGACTCAAGGAATTTGAGAGATAAAAACTATCGTTGTTAATAGACAGAGAAGGGCTTTAAAATCTATATTGCTAATAATATAACT
>DASXVB010000098.1:0-22570 GCA_036504475.1 Methanosarcina sp. | reverse complement strand
TATAATATTAGGATAGACGGAAAGTCAAATGCTTCTAGTGTCAAGCTAAAGATTACAGCTACCCAAAAGGTGGAAGTAGATTCTACAGGAAGTCTAACCTACAAATATGATACTAAATCTATACCAGCAGGCAATTTTGAATTAAAAATAGGGAGCAGTACAAAGCAGGTAGAATTAAAGCCTGCAGAAGACCTACCTTCCGAAATAACCTCTTCTACGGAACAAAACTCGAGTGAAGAAAAAAGGTCAGATGAAAATAGCTGGAACAATCTGAAATTTATACTCTCATATCCCTATTCTCTTCGTTCATTTTATACCATAAACGAGAGTGTGAAAATAATCTATAAGGGGCCTGAAACTCTCGGACAGCGTAGCGTGGACATATACCTTGTCAAGGAATGTAACACGAGTTATCCTGAAAATGTTAATTTGAGTAGTATGAATGAGAGCAAGATTAGCTTAGAAGATGTCATCAATAATAATACAGAATCTTACATCCAGATACCTGCAACTTTGAACGAAGGTGGAGATCTATCTCCTATGACACTGGGTCCTCTTCCGGCTGGAAATTACTGGGTTCTCATTAACCTTGCAGGAAATAAAACGGAAACGTCAGAATCGGAGAATAAGACCCTGTTAGCAAAATCTTTTGAAGTTTTAGAATACGAAATGGAAGCTGAAGCTCCATATACCGTAGGAGAAGGCAAAAATTTTGATATTAACATGAGCCTAAAGAATGCGCTTGCTCAAAAGAATTATACATACTGGTCAGTACTGATAAGGAAAGATGCTTATACAACTGAAGAAGGCACAAATTCAAGTTGGATGACTGCAGGGACAAGGCCTATCGTGAACGGAGTAGACATTATCAAAATATTAGAAACAAACTTAACAAAATACGAGTCTGAAGATGGAAAAGAAAAACTTAAGGAAAAAATACAGACTACTATAGGAAAAGAAAATGGTATAGTAAGCATAGGAGAGGAAAACCAGAGTAACCTTTCTATGAAAAGTCTAGGACTAGCTTCAGGAGATTACGTCCTCATCGCGGGTGCTAATGAAAATGATAAAGGTCTTGTAGGTATAGCCCAGAACAAGCTGAAAATATCCGCCGAAAAGTCATACGGATTGAATTTGGGATCCAGTTTAGGGAATGTCACCTTAGGAAATGTCTCTTCAATGAAATTAAAAGACTCTTTATTTACAGGAATTGAGTCCATTCTCAACTCCAAAAACATTCATTTCTGAAGAACTCAAGCAAACATTCAAGCAAAAGCGTTAATAAAAATCGTAAGAACCCCTCCAAAATTCTCTCCTTCCTGATAGGCTTTCAGGAGTACCCCTGATCAGGCTTGCTATACAAAGAGAAAAAGAAATCAAAGTTGCGTTGGCGCACCCCGCTGCAAGCAACGGGGTATGTTCGCGCCAGCGCTCTGGTTATAATAGTTATTAAAAATCGATTATTTTCATTTGCTAATATGCTTCTTTTTCTTCCTTATTTCCTTGATTTTCAATGTAGTTTTGGATAATATCATAAGTTATTCCATCTCCTACAGTTCCGATATATCCTCCATCACTCCATAGTTCGCCATCCCAAAGCTGTTTTTTGACTTCAGGGTATTGTTTGAAGATTTGTCTTGCTGTAATACTTTTTGTAACTTGCATTACTTTTAATGGAAAATACTTGGGTTCAGCTCCAACAAAAATATGTACATGATCACCATCACAACCAACTGCATCAAACTCAAAACAGTATCTTTCACTAATTTCAAAACATACACTTTTTAAAAAATTGAAGATCTCAGTACCTAAAAGAAGCTTTTTACGGTACTTAGTAAAAAAACCAGGTGGTATCTGATTTTATAGACACAATGGCTTGCATGTCTTAGTTCCATTTACAGTACAAATGTAGCTAAAAATATAAAGCGATTATATCACAAAGGTTATTGGGGAAGTTTTCCCATCCCCGCAGCAAGCTGCGGGGTATTCCGCTGAAATAATATTCTTTCAAAATTAAAAACGCTGGAATAATCCAGAACTTTTACTTATAATGTTATTTTCCTAGAGACATATAAGCAGTGTTTTCATCAAACATGTTTGGTTGAAAGCTAAGAATTGCCTCTTTGCCTATAGGGACTGTATATACAATCCATCCTTCTTTTGTTGCTCCTGGCATAACATCACCGCTATTGAACTCAATGTAATCATTGGGCAGCACTGCATAACTCTGTGTACATTCTACACCGTCACAAAAAGCCTTTACCTCGGTATTATCAAGGTTTTCTGGTCCATCGCCTTTGGTATAAGATATTTTCGTCTTTACTAATAGATATTCATACCCAGAAGCAGGATTCTCATTGAATTCATTTGCTTTCTTTACAATATAGTTTGCTTGATCTCCTCGTTTGATGTCACTAACTGAGAAATTGTAAGTTTTTCCAGTAGATGTCAGAACCACAGTTTCTCCTTTTGTGGCAGGATTTTTGAAACTTCCTTTTTCTAATGTGTTAACCGTAGATTGATTTTCTTCTTGAGTAACATTATCATGATGTAGTGTTGATATATTAAGTGGCGATGACTGATGGTCTTTGTTATAGGAGCTTAACAGGGATGTAACATTATCATAATGACCTTCTGCAGATCGCGCTTTCTCGGCTATAAGGTAAGTTGTGTTAGTTGCACCTTTAAAATCTCCCGAGGCCAGAAGATTTATTGATGTATTCACGAGTACTGCTTGGTTGTAGTCGTCAATCAACCCTAGTTTATATTCATCTTTGCATGGTTGTAACTCTGGAGAGATTGTGAAAGAATCGCTACTTGTAACTGCATTGTTTAAGTCGAGTTTGTATTTGTCTAAGTTAGCAAATGCTGAATATCAATCAGAGTTATCCATTGCCTTTGATACTCTATTTGTATCGTTTTTTAGAATTTCCGTGGTTTCTGTTACATTTTGTGCCCATTCTACGTCTTTATAAGTGTCTTGGGCGGGGTGTGTTGAGCTTGCTTGAGTATTGTTCTTATCGTTATTCGACCCTGTACATCCAACAACAAGCATTGAAATAAGTAGAATAGAAAAAACCAAGTATACGTATTTTTTCAAAAAATCACCTCAATAAACCAATTATAACGTAAGTTCAAAGGTGATAACTGTAACGTTTCCGGTCTCATATGAAAACAGGTATTTTTCAAATGTAGAAATTCATTATTTTTGAAAATATCATATACTTCGTTTTTTGTTCCATCATAGGTTACAAGCCCATTATTCATGAAAGACATATATGAACAAAATATTGAAACGTTCGTATTTTGGGAAGATTCTATCTCCAAAAGTTCAGATTTTGTCCCTCTTAGAATATGCGCAGATTTATAAAGTGAAATTATTTTGGGATAAAACAATAATTGTCAGACAGCCTATGAAGGTAGGGATATTCGTGACTCTCTGCGCTCCCATAGTAATAAACATAGCAAAGGTTAGGGAAAAAGAGAAAACGATAGAAGAAAATAAGAAGAGAAAAAAATCAGAAAAACAGAACTGCAAGAGTTTTTCCACAACAGACAGAGCAGAGTGGATGCAACTCTTGCGTAAAATTACATAGAAGTTACTCTAAAAGGATTTTAGAAATATTTGCCCACGTTTTCTATTGCTTTTACAATGAGGGAAATACACGCTTCAATATCTACCGTATCCAAAACCTCAACAGGGGAATGAATGTACCTAGTGGCTATACTGACAGTACCCGTAGGGATACCTTCTTTTGTGAGGTGTATTGAGGTTGCATCAGTTGTGCCTCCGGATCCAACGCCTAACTGGTAGGAAATCTCATTTTCAATAGCAGTTTCTTTAAGCCACTTAAGAACTTGCGGATGAGCTATTAGGCCTCTTCCGGACGCATCGGCTACAGTGATTACAGGACCTTTTCCGAGTTCTAGAGAAGAGTCTGTCTTATTTATACCCGGGTGATCTCCAGGGATAGTCGTATCAAGAGCAAGCGCAACGTTTGGACAAATTCCAAAAGCACAGGTTCTTGCTCCTTTCAGCCCTACCTCCTCCTGGACAGTACCTACAGCATAGATATTTGCTCCAATTTTATGTTTGGAAAGCCGTTTCATAACCTCAATAAGGATCACAATGCCTGCACGGTTGTCAAGGGCTTTGGAAGTTACTTTCCCGTTTGCCAGAGATACAAACTCCCGGTCAATTGAGATTGTTGTACCTATCTCAATTCCCAGGTTCTCAGCATCCTCCTTGTCTTTTGCTCCGATATCGATAAACATATCTTCCAGCTTTACAGGTTTTTTCCTGTCTTCCTCTTTCATTACATGAGGAGGCTTGGAACCGATAACTCCTGGAATTGAGCCTTTTTTGCCATGAACTACAACTCTTTGGTTCAGAAGAGTCTGATCAAACCATCCTCCAATCCCTACAAACCGTAGGAAGCCGTTATCATCAATATACCTGACCATAAGTCCGATTTCATCCATATGGGCAGCCAGCATGATAGAAGGGCCTTCCCCTTTTTTGACAGCTATAAGGTTTCCCATGCAATCTCTTCGGATTGTATCAACATAGGGTTCAATCTCCTTTTCAAGGAGGTCACGTATATCAGATTCAAAGCCTGAGATCCCATGCGCGTTTGTGAATTTCTCAAGCAGAGATTTTATTTCTCTAAGGTTTGCACTTTTTTCCATTTTCAAGTATCTCCTGCATGTTATAATTAAAGTTGAAATCGATCTTTATGAAACTAAGTATAATTTAATGAGGTTAATTATAATTATTCATTTATGATTCTCCTTATTTAATTATTTTTTACGATCATTCATTTGATAAATGACTTTTATAATTATTCCTCACCAAATGGTTTTTATTAAATCTTCGGGTTGAAAATTAGTTAAGTCATTTCCATTCCATACTAATAATTGTTATACTGTTTATCTATTAAATTAACCTGTTGTTTAAGTTTCGGGCAGGAGGGCTGCAGATTGATTTTAGGTGGTTAAGGAGGGATTTTCGAAAGCTGCAAGGACAGAAACATTAAAATCCCTTCAGGTTTATTGAAGACTCAGGTGAAAATCACATGACTGCAGAATTACCCCCTCAAATTCAGAATCAGATAGCACAGCTTCAGCAGATACAGCAGCAGATACAGGCTATGTCTATGCAAAAATCCCAGATTGAAGCTATGCAAAAAGAGTCCAAGATGGCTCTTGAAGAGCTAGAAAGGCTCACTGACGATGCAGTGGTCTATCGCAATGTAGGGGAACTGGTGATAAAAACGACCAGGGGAGATTCCATTGCAAAGCTGAAGGATAGGGATGAAACTCTCTCACTGAGGCTTCAGTCAATTTCCAGGCAAGAAGAAAGGCTTACTTCTCGCTTTAAACAGCTTCAGGAACAGATTCAGCAGGCTTTGGGCACCAGAGCGCAATAAGTTTATTTTTTATTCCCGCATATGGAATAGGAAATAAGTATAGCTTTGCCAAAAATCATATAAAAGTCATGCCGAAATCCCGACGTTCTTGAATACAAGGAGATCGATGCCTATATAAACGATAGCCAGAGTGGACAATGGAAGTTGATGAAGCGGAGTTTTTCAACCGACTCCTTGACTATCGAAATATTTTGTACTTGTGCCACCGGAACGCAGATCCGGACGCAATTAGCAGTGCTTTTGCTCTTTCAGAAGCTGTCGGAGGTACTGTTGGACTCGTGGACGGTTGTAACCGTGTAGCGGCTGTGCTTATAGATAGACTCGAGATAGAAGTTGTAGATAAACCCAATCCAGCTGATTACGGTTTTGTCGTCGTGGTTGATACTTCGACAAAAGCACAATTAAATGATCTGGAGCTTACAAGGTATTGCGTGATTGATCACCATACAACTACTGCTTTGACAGAAAACTCCGAGTTTTTCTTGCACAGGAATAGTACTTCTACGGTAGAAATAGTTTACAATATCTTAAAAGCAATAGGAGCACCGATTAACCGACGGGTGGGAATTGGGATGCTCACAGGGATAGTAACAGATACTGGGCATTTCAAACATGCATCTGCCGATACGTTCCGAACCGTAGCAAAAATAATAGAGGACAGCGGTGTCGAATACGGGGAAGTGCTAGATCTTATGGCTGCTACCCCACAAGATATTTCCATGCGAATAGCTATCCTGAAAGCTGCAAGCCGCGTTGAGCTCGATAGAGTAGAGGACATGTTGATCGCGTTTTCCCATGTCAGCTCTTTCGGAGGCTCCGCATCTTCCATGCTAATTAATATAGGTGCTGATGTTGCTTTTGTTGGCACAGCCAAAGGTGAAAGCGTAAGAATAAGTGCAAGAGCGAAACGTGATGCTGTAAACGCCGGAATTAATCTTGGCCAGATGATGGAAGACATAAGTAACGAATATAACGGCACAGGCGGCGGACATTCCGGAGCTGCCGGAATTGATGTAATCGCTGACATGAAAGAAGTGCTAAATAAGTGCAGGGAAAAGACAAAGAAGATTCTTGAAGTTTCTCTTAGAGGAACGTCAAAAGAGATCTCTTTTAATGATGAAGTTGAAGAGCTTGATAATAAGTGATTTTTGGAAAATAGAAAAATATCTAATTTTTCAGAACCAATTTTAAAAATTCCGTACTTCATATTATAATTGAAATAAGTCTCCTCATAATTATTAAAATCTTGTATATGATTTACCTAATAAGAGTTAAACTTACTAGGAAACTTTAAAATTTGAGTCAAGGTGCCATATGGACTTTATTCATTATGAAACCAGCTTTCAGGTTCTTACTTAAAAAATCTTTTTTAGCTAACATCTAATATTTATATGAGAATCTAGCTTAATCTTCATATTAATCCAGCTAACTTTCCTATTCTATTTCCCGGAAGTATGTATCTGCTGGAAATGCTAAAATTGGGATACGAAAGCAATATTAAAGAGAGAACCGAGATTGAGACATGACCTTAAAGGGACATGAATGAGATTCACAAGAAGTAAATTAGGGAATATCGGGCCTGTCATTGAAAGCCCATAAAAGATATACAGAGTGTGAAAAAATGCCAGAATACTGGGATCCTGAGATAGAGACAATGCCTGTAGAGGATTTAAAAAAGCTGCAGGAAGAAAAGTTGAAACAACTTGTACATTATGTATATGAGCATTCTCCTTTCTATAGAAAGGAGTTTGACGAACATGGTGTTAAGCCAGAAGACATCCAAACTCTTGAAGATATCAGAAAATTACCTTTTACAGTTAAGCAGGATCTCAGAGATACTTATCCCACTGGCATGTTTTGTGTTCCAAATTCAAAACTCGCTCGTTTTCACGCTTCTTCGGGTACAACAGGCAAACCTATAGTTGTAGGGTATACTCAGAAGGATATCGATGAATGGGCGGAATCTCTTGCAAGAGGATTTACTTCTGTCGGAGTGGGAAAAAACGATATTCTTCAGGTAAGTTATGGGTACGGACTTTTTACAGGTGGGCTTGGTGCCCATTATGGAAGCGAAAAACTGGGTGCAACCGTGCTCCCTACAAGTTCTGGAAATACTGAGCGCCAGATTTCACTGATGAAAGACCTTGGCACAACTGCCATTGCCTGTACACCTTCTTACTTCCTTTATATTATCGAAACTGCAAGAAAAATGGGTATAAGTATAAGGGACGAAACAAAACTAAAAAAAGGATTTTTCGGGGCCGAACCCTGGTCCGAGGAACTAAAAAAACGTATAGAAGATGAATCCGGGATTAAAGCTTATGATATTTATGGAACCTCAGAAATGAGCGGTCCTCTTTTTACCGAATGCTCAGAACAGTGTGGAATTCATATCTGGGCAGATAAATTCCTTGTGGAGATTCTTGATCCCGAAACAGATGAGCCTGTTCCTGACGGCGAAGTTGGAGAACTAGTAATCACGACTCTTACTAAAGAAGCCCTTCCTCTAATTCGCTACAGGGTAAGGGACCTTACCCGAAAGCTTTCGGAGCCCTGCGTGTGTGGAAGAACTCACCCTAGGATTACACGCATCAGTGGGCGCTCAGATGATATGATTATCGTGCGTGGCATCAATGTATTCCCCGGACAGGTCGAATCTGTTCTTATGAATATTCCAGAAGTTGGGAATCATTTTATGATTATTGTAGATAGGATTGGCCCCCTTGATTCCATGAAAATCCAGATCGAAGTGGATGAGTCCACGTTTAGCGATAAGATGTCAGATATGATGAAACTTGAAAAAAGGGTAGCGAGTGCGCTTAAAAGCGTACTAAATCTTGCAGTTGAGGTAGAGCTGGTAGAACATGGCTCTTTACCTCGCTCGGAAGGAAAATCAAAGAAAGTTATCGACAAGCGAAAGCTTTGAAAGCTTTGAAGATTCAAAACCTGCAGATATTAATATCTTGCAATTCTTTCTTTTTTTGGCTCTGTTTTTTTCTAAATTTCTCTTACAATCTAGAGCCAGATGTAAAATGAAGTTACCAGATGCGAAATAAATTAACTGATTATAAGTAAAAACGACATGTAAGCTTAAAATATACATAGACACTTATACTATCTGGTAAGAAGTTAAAAGGAATGTATGAGAAATAATAACAAGCAATATAAGGACAAGGGTGCTGGAATGGAAGATAAAACTATAAAGCAGATTTCCCTTTTTGCGGAAAATAAGCCTGGCAGACTCGCAAATGTAGCAAATAAATTGAAAAGCGCCGGCATAAACATCAGGGCGTTTACCATTGCCGAGTCAGGAGACTTTGGAATAATTCGCATGGTTGTGGACAGATCCGATTATGCGCACAGTGTACTCCATGACGCAGGGTTTACAGTTTCTGAAACTACCGTGTTGGGAATCGAAATGGAAGATGTTCCTGGTAGTATGTCCTGTATTGCGGAAGTATTTGGAAAAGTTAAGATCAACATTGATTATGCATATGCCTTTGTCACCAAGGATCAGAATGCCCTTTTAATAGTCAGGGTCAACGACACTGAAAAGGCAATTAAAACACTTGAAGAAGAAGGTATCAAGCTCATAAGCATGAAAGACCTTGAAAAAATTTAATTTTAATGAAACCGATTTTTTCGGAAAATAGGGCAATTTTAAAAAACAGTCAAACGATTCAGAGTCCGGCACATTCATTTGTGTTTTATGGATTCTGGAATATCTTATTTTTGCAACTTCTGGCTTCAGTGTAACCCTTTCATAAAATTTTAATCACAGGAAAGGCTTCTTTGACATTTTAGCCTTTTGAGAGTTTAACTAGATAAATAGATTCATAATTAATATAAAAAACAATAAATACGAAAAGAAAAGTTGTTAGGAGAATGGGTTACCGGTTTGACTAATATGAAAAATAATAAAAGTAACTTACAGGAAAACGCACAAAGTTCCTCTAAGAATAAACTTGGTGGAGTCCATACAACAGTTATTGGGGGAAGGGCTGGTAAAAGGCTTATAAAACTTGTAAGTCAGCACTCTGAGGTAAAAAAGATAATCCCATCCGTAATTTCTGTGAAAGGTATTGCAGGAGGGAGTCTGACCGGAAAGGTATTGCGTGCTGATGCGAGAGGAAACTTAAGGCTATTACTCTCTGAAGGTAGGAGTTTCCAGGAAGTAAGATTGGTGACAACAGTTGGGACCGCTGAAGAGGGAGACAGAATTATGGATGAACTGAATGAAATCTTAAAAACTGCCCTCTGAGGCATTAAGGGAGAGATAAGTAATTGGCGTTTATAGGGATTGACCATGGCACAACCGCAATGCGTTTTGCTCTCATAGAAGGAGAAAAAATCCTAACTTTTGAGCTTGGGAGGACTGAGGCTGCTACCATGTCTGAAAATGAAATTCTGACCTCGCTTGAAGAGAATTTTGGAATCCGGCGTGAAACGATTGATTTGATTGCACTGACGTACTCGATGGGAGATGGCTTTTCCACGATTAAGGATGTCAGAAGCTTGGAAGGAAGAGGACTTAAAAGTATTGAAGGAGCTGGAAAAAAAACAGGAGGAGGGACAAGAGTTTTTGATGCCATTCGAAACTCTGGAATTCCGGCAATAGCAATCCCTGGTCTTCATATGGAAAGTAAGGTTGATTCCAGAATGAAGGTATTTTCCCATCTTACAAGCCCGGAGAAGCTGGGAATTGCTTATCACATCTTTTGTCTTGGCTATAAGAATTTCGTTGTTTCCGATATAAGCTCAAATACTGTCACTCTTGCCGTCGCCAATGGGAAGGTAATTGGTGCAATTGACGCCTGCATATTCGCCCCTGGCGTCCATCATGGTCCTCTTGATCTTCAAGCTATCAGGGATGTGGACAACGGACACCTTACCGCAAACCAGGCTTTCATAGAGGCAGGGGCTCTAAAAATGACTCCATATAAAGATAGAGAAGAATTACTCAGTGCAGCCGAAAAAGGAGAAAGCTCTGCCCTCCTTGCCTTTGATACTATTGCGTTGTTCGCAGCTATGGAGATCGCTTCAATGCAGCTTCTTCTCAAGGACTATGAAACAGCTGGAGAAATCTTTCTTGCTGGGTCTGTAGGCGAATTTGAATATGTACAGAAAAAAATTCGTGCACATCTGGGGCAGGAATGCCAGTGTCTCGGGAAGTGGCACGCTGCAATAGGCTGTGCCGAGATCGCACGGGATGTTTTTGCCGGAGAAAAAGAAATCCTCGGCGTAGACGTCAATTATCCTTAAAAAGTAGAAAGGGATATCATAAAAGGACAGAACAAATCATGTCTTTTCGAGGGATTCTTCTTCATACATGCTGTCCTGATATTCCGATGCATTAACTTTTCCTTCGCCTGGGTTCATTCCATCGGACTCATCATAACTACTCATTTTGTCTTTTTTCATAAGAATAACATAGTCCGCAGAATTTTTGAGTGCTGTGGAAAAACCGGGCTCAACCCCGAAAATGATAGTCTCTTTGCCATGTTCATTTGCTTTGTTTAACAGCGGTTTGAAGTCCGCATCCCTCGTCACAATCGCAAGGGTGTCAATGTTAGGATTATATACTAACTCCATGCCCTCTACTGCGAGGCGCACATCAACATCGCTGGAACAAATTATAGGCTCAAGGCCATGATTTTCGATAGCCTCCACAAGCTTGTCAGAGGCGTACTGGTTAAGAAAAACGCGTCCGATTTTGATGTTTCCATAATCTTTAAGGACGTCCCTTATCTCCTCAAGATTTACATCAAATTCTTTTCGGAGGATATTCGGACCATCCACTAAAAGTCCTATTTTCCGCCTGCCAACTTCTTTTTTCGAGCGGAGGTATTTTGAGATGGAATCAATTCCGCTTTTTACAGGTTTCATCATCAATGTCCTCTGTGATCTTACAGTTCACGGAACCTGCACCTTATATGTTTGCGCTAACATACAGCACCAACTCTCTATGAGTAGGCTACGCTTCTAGCAGCTCTCCAATCTGCCGGTGCAGAGTTTATGCTTCAGCCTTAACTTTTGAGGTTTAAAGTTCCGAAGTTCTAAGATTAAAATCTTGATATCGCAATTTGCATAAAATCCGATGATACCTTATATCTGCTTTTCTGTAGTAAAACATTTGCATATTAAGGCAATCAAAATTTGAAACTTTGCCCTTCAGGAAAAGGCTATACTAAAGGGCAGGATAATCTTCTTGCGAAAAGAATGGAATGAGACTCAGACAGGGCAAAGTTCCAATATATAAAAACACATTATATACTATTAATCATAATTTATCGGAAAAGAACCCCTTTTTTACTTCCCGGAGAACATACTGAGATTCCTTGAGTTCAAAGAGATTTTCTATTTTTCGTCCTCTTTTACGTCTACTGTATTGAATTTCTCCGAGTTTATTCAGAAAGGCTTCATAAACTTCCATGAATTGCTTAAACTCCGAGTCACTAATCTCTATCAACCCTTCTCTGCCACCAAGCCAGTCATAGACTTGGAGAAGAATGATTTCCCTTACTCGTTTCAAGTTTTCATCCATAGGTGATTTTTCAAAGTACAGAGTCTTTTTCAATTCTGGGGACCAGGCTGCAAATAGCCTCCTAAAATTCAATATCTGAATAGGGATTTTCTCTCCGGGCTCGGGCCTTAGGTAATAATTCATACCCTCGAGAAGCTTATCCCTTTTCAGACTTACCACCTGCCAATATATCTGGATCTCAGACTATCTTCTTGAATCTTCTTTATACGGAAACCCATATAGAGACCTACAAAAAGTCCACTAAGGTGGGCTGTATGGGCTATCATATCCGAGGAGTTTACCATAAGGAAATCAAAAAGAGCAAAAAGCACTAGGGCGTGTTTTAGCTTCATTGGGACAAAGTAGACATAGACACGCATATCTGGCTCAAGCATTGTAAGGGCTGCAAAAACCCCGTAAATAGCCCCGCTTGCGCCAACCATTGTGCCAGGAGATATATTGAAAATTGGTTGGCTTAAAAATGCATATCCTATTGCCGATAAAATCCCAGCCGTGAAAAAAATTTCTAGAAGCTGTCGGTTGCCGACTAATCTCTCAAGTACAGTTCCGAAGAAGTACAGGACAAGCATATTGAAGAAAAGATGCAGTAAACTGGTGTGAAGGAACATATATGTAACAAGTGTCCAAGGTCTTGTCACAAGAGAATTAGGATTAAATTGAAAAGCGCTTACATATATTTCACCTATGCCTGGAACCATTTCTAAGAAGAATGAAAGTATGCAGAGGACAATTATTACTATAGATGGGCTTGCCAAAATAGAATCTTTACTTGCCACCGATTTCACTTCCAGGAATATAAGATGTATTAAGGTTAAACATATTTTCAATAACTCTCCAGTCTAATATTATATAATTATATAATTGCCTTGAATCAAAGTAATATACGGATCTGAGACAACTAAAGTACCTAACCTAGATTAGAGTGATCCCAGATTTAAGTGCATCAATAATATCATTTTTATTTATTTGGTCATTGGCACAGGCTTCAATATCAATGTATAATCTACTTTGGGAGTAATTGTTTGTAATCTTCGCAGTAATAAGTTATGCTCAATAAGTCATTAAGGCATTGTATAATCATTTAAAGCTCTTAACTCACATATAACTCTGTTTTTAAAGGATAAAATAGCTGGCTGAGTATAGTGAGGTGAAGATAAGTTACAATTTATGAAATAAAGTTATTAACTTTAAGAACTGGTTGTAAAATCAAATTTAGAATCTTAGATTTAAGCTTTTTAAACATAAGCTCGTAGATTTACGAACATCGTGGTTGGTTTAGTAATTCATTTTAGTTATAGGAATTCTGGTTCCAGAATATCTTGAATAAACCAGTTTGCCTTTCTTTGACATCTTCAGTAAAATAAACCCGAAACTTTAAACCTGAAAATAGGTATAAATTCCAGTTCTTATAAAATATTATTAACATGATATTGAAATTCTCAGGAATGAATTGCTCTAAGAATAAAGCAGTATTATTTAAATTGATATAAATATTATTAATGTTGAAAAATATACTTATAAATATTCAACTGGGAATATCATATTTATGTCTTTCCTGAAAAAAACTCAAAAACAGTTTACGGCGTTTACTATATAAAACTGCATGATTCTCCTAACCTATAAATAATTTTCCATACATTTATCATACAAAATATTATAAAATAAAATCTATTTTTTATAAATTATATTATTCTTTAATTTCTAAAAAACTAAATTTTATTTAAAAGCTACTATCTCGTTTAGTAACAAATATTTACATACTTTTCTGTTTTTAACGTGGAAAAAAAGTATAAATAATAGCAATTAGTAGCATTTGGAAAGAAAACACCAGTGTTGCAAAAGAGTTTAATGAGAAAACGATATTCTTAAACACTATTTTACCTTTTGCAGAGCAAAATCAAATAAATTCATAAAGTCAGCTGATTTCGAATATTCCCATTTTATCGTTCACGAAATGGCGTGTTACAAATTAGAAAATGTTATATAGATTTGGTACGTTAAGACATTTAATTAGTGTTTATTATCCATCGGTAGCGACCTCTGCTTAGGATTAAGGTCTCAATCGTTGGCAAAAACAGTTTTTTTTGAAGCAAAGGGCGTAAAAACAGTTGTGAAGAGGAACAGAGCCCTAAAAACGAATTTTATCAGGAAATATTTCCTCTAAAAACGGTATTACTTAAAAAACGCTGGTACAGTGCTCGCTTGATAGCTGAAAGAAATCGCTAAAAGCGTTTTACCAGAACACTATTATTTAAACGGTTGTAACTTTAACGCAGACGGCAAGGAGTATAATATTTAATCATTATAAATATGCCGAACATTATAAATTGCAATCGTCTTGGTAAAGTCGACTGTATACAAATTTAGGAGGTAAAGCTCAAATGAGCAAACTAACTACCGGGAGTTTTTCTATAGAAGATCTGGAATCCGTTCAGATCACTATTAATAATATTGTAGGAGCAGCAAAGGAGGCTGCTAAGCCAACAAAAGAGGCTGCTGAAGTAACGGGTCCGATGGGTCCAACTCCCTTCCCTTCAATTGCAACATTAAGGGACTGGAGTTTTACGCTGTTCGACCGCTATGAGCCTGTCTACACCCCAATGTGTGACCAGTGTTGTTACTGTACCTTTGGACCATGTAACCTGGAAGGAAACAAGAGAGGTGCTTGCGGTCTTGATATGAAAGGTCAAGCTGCAAGAGAGTTCTTCCTCCGCTGTCTCACAGGTTGTGCATGTCACAGTGCCCACGGCCGCCACCTGCTCAATCACATTATTGACCTCTTTGGGGAAGATATGCCAATCAACATGGGTTCTTCAAATGTCATTGCCCCCAACATTCAGCTTGTCACAGGTCTGCAGCCTAAGACCCTTGGAGATCTCAAGCCTGTAATGGAGTATATTGAAGAAGAGGTAGGCCAGTTACTTGCAACCGTACACGCAGGACAGGAAGCAGCAGCAATTGACTATGATAATAAGGCCATGCTCGCTGGTGTTCTTGACCATGTAGGTATGGAAGTTTCCGATATCGCTCAGGTTACTGCACTCGGCTTCCCAAAGTCCGATCCTGAAGCTCCTCTTGTTGAAGTAGGTATGGGAACAATTGATGCTTCAAAGCCAGTCATTATTGCCATCGGGCATAACGTTGCCGGTGTCACCTACATCATGGACTACATGGAAGATAATGGCCTGACTGACAAGATGGAAATCGGAGGTCTCTGCTGTACCGCATTCGACATGACCAGGTACAAGAGAGAGGACAGGAAAGCCCCCTATGCAAAGATTGTCGGTACCATTTCAAAGGAACTGAAGATCTTACGCTCTGGAATTCCTGATGTAATCGTTCTTGACGAACAGTGTGTAAGAGCTGACCTCGTTGAGGAAGGACAGAAGCTTAAGATCCCGATCATCGCATCCAATGACAAGATCATGTATGGCTTGCCAGACAGGACCAATGATGATGTAGATGCAATCGTAAAAGACCTGGTAAGTGGCGCGATCCCAGGCTGTGTGATGCTGGACTATGAAAAACTGGGAGAACTTGTGCCTAAGGTCGCTCAGGCAATGGCTCCTATCCGCGAAGCTGAAGGACTCTCAGCCATCCCCACAGACGAAGAGATGAAAGCTCTCGTTTCCAAGTGTGTCGAATGTGGAGAATGCGCACTGGCATGTCCAGAAGAACTGGAAATTCCTGTAGCAATGGAAGTTGCCAAGGGAGGAGACTACTCTGCTCTGGAAGAGCTGCACGACTACTGTGTAGGCTGTCGCAGGTGTGAACAGGTCTGCAACAAGGAAATCCCCATTCTGAGCTTGATCGAGAAGGCTGCCCAGAAGGCAATTGCCGAAGAGAAAGGCCTTGTAAGAGCCGGAAGAGGTCAGGTAAGCGATCCAGAAATCAGGGCAGAAGGCCTGAATCTGGTTATGGGTACAACCCCTGGTGTTATTGCAATTATTGGATGTTCCAACTTCCCTGCAGGCACCAAGGACGTATACAACATCGCAGAAGAATTCCTTAACAGGAACTACATTGTTGCAGTTTCCGGATGTTCTGCAATGGACATTGGTATGTACAAGGATGCTGACGGCAAGACTCTCTACGAGAGGTTCCCTGGCAGATTTGAGAGAGGTAATATTCTCAATACCGGATCATGCGTTTCAAACGCTCACATTTCTGCTACATGCCATAAGGTCGCTGCAATCTTTGCAAGCAGAAACCTATCAGGCAATCTTGCCGAGATTGCAGACTATTCACTCAACCGTATTGGTGCAGTAGGACTTGCATGGGGTGCATACTCCCAGAAGGCAGCTGCTATTGGTACCGGATGTAACATGTATGGTATTCCTGCAGTACTCGGTCCTCACAGCGGTAAATACAGGAGAGCTCTGATAGCAAAGACCTACGATGACAGCAAGTGGAAACTTTACGACAGCAGAAACGGTTCCGAAATGGCAATCCCACCATCTCCAGAGTTCCTCATTACCACTGCAGAAACCTGGCAGGAAGCCTGTGTAATGCTGGCAAAGAACTGTATCCGTGTATCTGACAATAACATGGGCAGGTCTATCAAGTTGACCCACTGGTTGGAGCTTAGTGAAAAGTATCTTGGTGTGCTACCCGATGACTGGTGGAAGTTTGTCAGGAATGAAGCTGATCTACCACTCGCCAAGCGTGAAATGCTTATGAAGATGCTTGAATCCGAGCGTGGGTGGGAAATCGACTGGAAGAAGAAGAAGATCATTTCCGGCCCGACAATTAAGTTCGATGTCTCTGCGCAGCCAACTAACCTTAAGAGACTTTGCAAGGAGGCCTGAAAATGGTTGATACTACCAAGAACACCAAGCTGTTTACTACCTACGGTGTAAAGACCTCAAAAACCGTCACTCCGGAAGTTGCTTCTAAGCTTATTTCTAAGGCAAAGAGGCCACTATTCGTAGTCGGAACCGCAGTCCTCAATCCTGAACTTCTAGACCGTGCAGTGAAGATTGCAAAGGCAAAAGACATTCAAATTGCTGCAACAGGTAGCTCAATGCCGGGCTTTGTGGACAAAGGTGTTAAAGCCAATTACATTAACCTGCACAAGCTTGGCTTCTATCTGACGGATCCTAACTGGCCTGGACTTGATGGCAATGGGAACTATGACACGATTATTCTCCTGGGCCACAAGAAGTACTATATCAACCAGGTGCTGTCAGCAACTAAAAATTTCAGTGACGTAAAAGCAATTTCAATAGACAAAAATTACATCCAGAATGCAACTATGTCCTTCGGAAACCTTAGCAAGGCAGATCACATTGCTGCACTGGATGAAGTAATTGATCTTTTATAATTTTGATTTAGGAGGCTAAAAATAATGGCAGATGAATTCCCATTTGAGATTTCTCCAATGTTTGAAGGAGAGCGAGTAAGAAAAGAAGGAATGTTCGTTGAACTCGGTGGTCCAAAATCCCTCGGGCTCGAGCTTGTCAGAGCAGCAGATATGGACGAGATCGAAGATGACAAAGTTACGGTTATCGGTCCTGATCTCAAGGATATGGAGGAGGGAAAAACCTACCCCTGGGCAATGATCTTCAACATCGGTGGAGAACTTATAGAGGCTGACCTTGAATCTGTCATCGAAAGGCGTGTCCACGACTTCGTTAACTACTGTCAGGGCATTATGCACCTGAACCAGAGATACGATGTCTGGATGAGAGTCTCCAAGGATACAGCTGCAAAGATGGATTCCTTTGAGCCTTTCGGAAAAGCTGTCATGATGCTCTTCAAGACTGAGCTTCCCTTTATTGAGAAGATGCAGGTGACCTTCTACACCGACCAGGCTGAAGTTGAGAAGAAGATGGTAGAAGCAAAGGAGATCTTCAAGGTAAGAGATGCCAGGACAAAGAACCTCCATGACGAAGATGTTGATGTCTTCTATGGATGTACCCTCTGTCAGGCTTTTGCTCCAACCAACGTCTGTGTAGTTTCCCCTGACAGAGTTTCTCTTTGTGGTGCAATCAACTGGTTTGACGGTCGCGCAGCAGCAAAAGTAGACCCAGAAGGTCCGCAGTTTGCAATTGAAAAGGGTGACCTTCTCGATGCAAACACCGGTGAATACTCCGGTGTCAACGATATTGCTGTAAAGCTTTCAAGTGGCGAATTTAGCAAAATTAAACTCCACTCCTTCTTCGACTCCCCACACACTTCTTGTGGCTGCTTTGAAGTAGTTGGATTCTACATCCCTGAAGTTGACGGTATTGGCTGGGTTAGCAGAGAATACCAGGGAATGGCCCCGAACGGTCTTGGTTTCTCCTCGATGGCCGGTCAGACAGGTGGTGGAAAGCAGATCGTAGGTTTCCTCGGTATCGGTGTCGCCTACTTCTATTCACCTAAGTTCATCCAGGCTGACGGCGGCTGGAACAGAGTTGTCTGGCTCCCCTCGATGCTCAAGGAAAAGATTGCCGAAACAATCCCTGCAGATATCATAGACAAGATCGCAACTGAAAATGATGCAACCGACATCGACTCCCTGAAGGCTTTCCTGCAGGAGAAGAACCACCCGGTTGTTGCCAACTGGGCAGCTGCAGAAGAAGAGGAAGAAGAAGAGGAAGAAGAGGAAGAGGAAGCAGAGGAAGTAGCTGTTGCAGCAGCTCCAATGATGATGCCTGCAGCCGGTTTCCAGATGCCTGCAATGGCTTCAATGCCAATGATGCCTACTGGTGGTAAAGCTGGTGGAGTTAAGATCACCTTCAAGAAGGCAAAGATCACCATTGAAAAAGTGACCATCAGAGAGAAGAAGGAATAAACGTAGTTGGGTGACGACAGATAGTCATCTAAGACGAAAAAAATCCAACGGGGTATTCTGTGACAAAAGTAATTGCAATAACGGGAAAAGGTGGGACTGGTAAAACAGCGGTAGCGGCTCTTCTGATCCGCTCCCTTTCCAAAAAAGGTAAGTTTCTATTGGCAGTTGATGCAGATGCAGACACTAACCTTCCTGAGACTCTTGGCTGTGAGAACGTAAAAACAATCGGAGATGCAAAGGAGTATTTGCAGGCCGAAATCACCAAACCAAGGCCTGACAACCCCGATATGAATAAAGAGGCCGTACTCAAAAGCAAGATTTATGAGATCATTGAAGAGATGCCGGGCTATGATCTCCTGGTCATGGGCCGACCCGAAGGTTCAGGCTGTTATTGTTACGTAAACAACCTTCTCCGGGGCATCATGGATAAACTGATCATGAATTACGATGTGGTTATCATTGATGCAGAGGCTGGGCTTGAGCATTTCAGCCGGAAAATTATCCGGGACATAGATGATCTTATTGTCGTAACAGACGCCTCTCGAAGGGGATTTAGGACTGCTGAAAGAATTCACGAACTCGTGGACGAACTAGACTCAAATATTGGTCAGATTCACGTTATTGCAAACAAGGTTACAGATACTAACCGCGAGAAGCTTGTCAAATTGGCCGAGGATCTGAAACTCAACATGATAGGTATGATCCCACTCGATCCGAAAATTGAGGAAATGGACATAAAAGGCATACCTCTCTTCGAAATCTCGGATGACTCGATTGCTGCAGTAGAAATCGAAAGTATCGTACAAAAGCTGGGATTCTAACCCCAGTTTTTTGAACTTGTAAGATTGCAGAAAACCGCGCTGAGAAGAGAAAAAGATCCTTTTGCCCGTTTTATGGGCTTGAACCAACATTCAAAATCATATGAAATAACGTAGCAGGGTTTACTTCTCCCCCAATATCTCTTTCCATATAAGGAAAGAATCTGGAAGTAAAGTCTGTATCGTACCTTTATTTATACAATTACTCATCAAAACGGAAAAAAATTACGAAAAGGTGAGGTTTACATGGCAAACAAAAAGAAGTTATCAGAAATGACAGACATGTTCAAGGACGTAGACATACTATCCCTTGAAGGTGTAACCATAGAAGGGGACATTGAGATTGATCTCAGTGGACTCGGAGGCGGTTTTGACCCGATGCTTGCTGCTATCCTCGGACAGGAAAATGCAGTACTTGCACAGCACTTCGCAAGATTGGCTGGCGTGTTCGGTGTTCCTGTAGGCTTTGGTGCCCCCGCAGCTGGCGTCCCCGCACCTGCTCCTGCAGTTGCTCCCGCTCTGGCAGCCCCGAAACTTAAGGATCTTATTCCTGCCAAATTCGATGTTGAAAACATTGCAGAATGGACAACTCAGATTCAGGAAGTCCCAATAGGCAACACCTCTGCAGATGGCGGGAGCCGTGGCAAGAGGGTCATGCTCGGTGGCGAGAAAGCCCTTCCATTCTTCCCTGATGCCGTAATGCCTAACAGGAACCAGGTTACCATTGACGTATTCGACATGAGACTAGGGCTTGCAAAAGCTGTCAAGGAGAACTACGACGAAGTCATGGACAACCCTGGAGAATGGGCAAAGAAAAACGTTGAGAAGTTCAACGCCGATATGATCACAATCCACCTGATTTCAACCGATCCTCTCGTCAAGGATACCCCTGCCAAAGAAGCAGCCAAGACAGTTGAAGAAGTCCTGCAGGCCGTTGATGTACCAATAGCAATTGGTGGATCAGGGAACCCACAGAAGGACGTAGAAGTTCTTTCAAAAGCAGCAGAAGTCGCAGAAGGCGAGCGCTGTCTCATTGCATCTGCCAGCTTGAACCTGGACTATGCCAAGATCGCAGAGGCTGCATTAAAATACGACCACGATGTTCTTTCCTGGACTCAGCTTGACATGAACGCCCAGAAGGAACTGAACAGGAAGCTCATGAAGCAGTGCAATGTTCCAAGAGACAGAATTATCATGGACCCAACCACTGCCGCACTCGGTTATGGTCTCGACTATGCCTACACCAACATGGAGCGTATCCGTCTTGCAGCCCTTATGGGTGATGAAGAACTGACCTTCCCAATGTCTTCTGGTACTACCAATGCATGGGGTGCCCGTGAGTCCTGGATGGTTAGCTCCCCACTGAAGGAAGATTCTGACTGGGGTCCCAGAGAATACAGAGGTCCTATCTGGGAAATCATTACAGGTCTGTCCCTTGCAATTGCAGGAAACGATCTGTTCATGATGATGCACCCAACATCGGTTGCTGTTCTGAAGCACATTACCCAGACTCTATTTGGTTCAATTGAGGCAGAGCCTGTTGACATTGCTAACTGGATCGGAGCGGAGGTGTAAAACATGAAGATAAACAGCCCATTAGAAGCTTACAAATACCTCCCGCAGACCAACTGTGGAGAATGTGGTGAAGCAACCTGTATGGCTTTTGCTTCCAAATTGATAGACAGATCCGGCAAGACAACAGATTGCCCACCCCTGATTAAAGAGAAGAAGTTTGCAAAGAAGCTTGCAGAGCTTGACAGGATTCTTGCCCCTGAGATTCGCGAAGTTGTAATAGGTGTAGGTGACAGAGCAGCCAAGATTGGTGGCGACGATGTCCTGTACCGTCACAAACTTACATTCTTCGACAAGACGAAGATGTTCTTTGATGTGACAGACACCATGGATGAAGCTGCCCTTGTTGAGAGAGTTAAGAAGATTGCAAACTTCAAAAAGTTCTATGTCGGGCGCCACCTGCTCCTCGACGGTGTGGCAATCAGGTCCGTATCCAACGATCCGGCAAAGTTTGCAGCAGCTGTCAAAAAGGTTGCAGAAGTAGGCATACCAATGATCTTCTGTTCCTTCAACCCTGCAGTCCTTAAGGCCGGGCTTGAAGCAGCAAAGGATAAGAACCCATTGCTATATGCTGCAAATAAGGATAACTGGAAGGAAGTAGGCGAACTTGCTCTTGAATACAATGTGCCTGTAGTAGTTTCAGCCATTAATGACCTTGACACCCTCAAGACTCTTGCAAAAACCTTTGCAGAGGCAGGCATTAAGGACATCGTCCTTGACCCCGGAACTGCTCCAAGTGGCAAGGGCATGAAGGAGTCTTTCACCAATTTCCTGAAGATCAGGAGAGCAGGCATTATGGGTGATACCGAGATTGCATACCCAATTATGGCTATTCCGCTCACTGCCTGGATGGCTGGAATAACTGACCCTGTTAGCGCTTCCTTCTGGGAGACTGCAATGGCTTCAATTTTCACCATCAGGTACGGCGATATTATGATCCTCCACAGCATGGAACCATATGCCACCCTGCCTCTGGTACACCTGGCCGAGACAATCTACACTGACCCGAGAACTCCTGTCGCTGTAGACTCCAAGATGTACAAGGTTGGAAACCCAGATGAGAACTCTCCAGTGCTCTTCACAACCAACTTTGCCCTTACATACTACACAGTGGAAAGCGACCTTTCCTCAAACGACATTACCTGCTGGCTTCTTGCGGTTGACACCGATGGTATCGGTGTGGAAGCAGCCGCTGCCGGTGGTCAATTGAGTGCCGATAAGGTTAAGGATGCCTTTGACAAGTCAGGCTTTGACATCCACAAAGATGTTACCCACAACACTGTAATCATTCCGGGTCTTGCTGCCCGTCTCCAGGGTGACATTGAGGACAAGCTTGGTGCAAAGGTTCTTGTGGGCCCGATGGACTCCGGAAGACTCCCTGGCTTCATGGAAAAGAACTGGCCTCCAAAACAATAAATCCGAATGTGAA
>DASXVB010000097.1:0-23220 GCA_036504475.1 Methanosarcina sp. | reverse complement strand
TCTTCTTCAGCATGTTCATCTTCTTTCTCTTCTTCCTCAGCAGGAGCTTCTTCTGCAGCAGGGGCGGCTGCGGCGGCTGCGGGAGCTGCGGCGGCTGCGGGAGCTGCGAATGCTGCCTTTGCAATTGCTTCTTCGATGTCTACGCCTTCAAGGGCTGCGACAAGAGCTTTTACTCTAGCTTCGTTAACTTCGATACCTGCTGCCTTGAGAATGGCAGTGACTGCGTCTTCGGTAATTGCTTTACCAGCATTGTGTAATAAGAGAGCTGCATATATGTATTCCATTGTTGATCACCTAAGTTTCTATTATCGTAAATATATTTATCCGAAAAGGGAACCAAGACCGGCCATTCCATCTTCTTCAGAATGGTCTTCTTCCTCTTTTTCCTCTTCTTCCTTTACCTCTTCTTCTTTCTTCTCGGGTTCCTTAGCTGCTGCGGCGGCTGCACTAGCAGCTGCTCCGAGAACTTCCCTCAATTCGTCATCCACAGCATTTGCATCTTTGTCTGAGGCTTTGGATGCAACAGAAGTCATCTGGACATGAGCTTTTGCCAGCAAAGCATCCATGACTCCGGAATCAAACACTACAGCATTGACACCAAGGTTCTTTGACTCTGCAAAAGCTTTTGCTAGCAGGGTGCCAATTGTTGTGCTTGTCGGGTATGCAGTGTTGACAGAGAGATTGAAAGCATTCTGAGCTGCTCTGGTAATGTCAGAGAAGTACTGACTTTCGTCAATTGCAAGGAGTTCCGGCTCGTAAATTGTTCCATCATCATAGGCGGCTCTTAAGTCTAGTCCTACAATGAGAGGGTATATTTCAAGCTTTGTAAGCATGGTTGCGAGCTTCTGCGGGACTGCCTCACCTGCTTTACAGACAACTTTAGTTTCCTTTACTGCAACTTTCCCTGCTTCTATTGCAGCGGGAATTCCTGCACTCTGGAGTTCTCCGAGAATTGGGCCAGGTGGAAAACTGGTAGGCCCCTTCTGAACAATAATATCCACAGGAGCTATTGCGCCTCCTTTAATTGGAGACGGGGTTTTTGTCTGTTCAAGCACTTTGTAAAGCTTGAAGGGACTTTCATTGGTAAATATCAGAGCAGTCTGCTTGTCAAGGTATTTATTCATCTCGGGAATACTTTCTCCGAACTGGTTTAAAGCCCGCTCTGTAAGGGTGTTCCTAGAGACTTTGAGCACTGCAACGTCTTTAAGGTCACGGCGAATTTTCTGGATCTTGGTTGCAAGAATACCTTCGATCCCGACCATTCCAAAGACCTTATGGGACTGAATGAGTTCTTTTATATTTTCGATCTCATCCTTTTTCCATTGTGGAACATGCTCAGTGTGATGTATTTCCTCTGCCATTTACACCACCCGCTCGGATTTTCCCATGGTTGTCGTGACGTAAATTGTTCTCAGGTTGTGCTTACCCTTATCTAAGACACGCTCTAGCCTGGATACTATAGTCTCAACATTTTCGGCAAGGTCGTCGGGACTCATATTCCTTCGGCCGACAGGTACATGGAAAGTAAGCTTGTCTTTTGACCTCAACCTGACCGCATTTTGCTTGCTCTGGATGAGTTCGCCTATGTCCTTATTAGGTAAAAGCGGAATAGGCATTTTCCCTCTGGGACCGAGAACAATACCAAGGTTCTTACCAATTATTGGCATGAACTGGGTTTCTGCGATAAAAAGGTCACATTCATTTGCAAGAATCCTAGCTCTATTTTTGTCAGCCGCCAGTTCTTCGAGCTCAACATCAGAAATAACATACGCAGCACCGGCAGCTTTTGCTCTCAGGCCCACATCACCTTTTGCAAAAACCCCGATTTTCAGTTCTTTTCCGAGCCCGTGAGGAAGAATTACTTCTTCATCAACTCTGTTCTTCGGCTGGTTCATGTCAAGATTCCTTAAGTTAATTGCCAAGTCTACGCTTTCAGAAAAATTGCGTTTTGGCGATTCTTCAAGTAACTTCTTGACAGCTTCCAGTATAGTTTTTTCTGCCATATTGTTCCTCCCCGTAGTGTTTGAACTTAACTGTCCAAGCAGCCTTTTCAGCTTACTACGGTTGGTTTTAGGGCTTCCCCATGAATCCGGGTTATACTATTTTTAATAATAAACCGCTACTAATAACTATCTTTTTTAATTTATTGAAATGACATTCAAGGTTCTTGAGCTATTAGTGCTATCTAATTTAAAACTATTGGTAGTAATAAAATTCCGGATAAATAAAGGAATGGGAAGGCTTACCACTCCTCACCGGCAAGCAAATCGTCAAACTTGCCTTGATCGAGGGCCTTCTGGCTGTCTTTTGCCTTAGCTCCCTCTACGGTTACACCCATAGGGACACAGGTACCCATTACCTCTTTCATTGTTGCCTTAAGATCGTAGGAAAGTACATCTTCCTTCTTCATGCGGGCGATTTTTGCGACCTGCGGAATGGTAATGTTTCCAACAACTTCGCCTCCTGCATTTCCTGATCCCTTCTGAATCCCTAGCTCTTTCATGATAAGGGATGCAGTAGGTGGAGTACCTACTTCGATCTCGACGTTTTTCTTATCGTCAACAATTACTTTAACAGGAACCTGCATTCCATTGTAGTCCCTAGTTTTTTCATTGATCTTTTCGACTACTTCTTTTATATTGATCCCGAGCGGACCAAGTGCCGGACCTAAAGGAGGTCCAGGATTTGCTTTTCCTCCCGGAACAAGTGCTTCAACAATACTTGTCATTTGAGTCTCACCGGTTTTAATAACTATAAACTTTGTAGATTTGTTTCAATCTACTTTGAGTACTGGTGATCTTATTTGTTAATAAGCTGGAATTTGTAGGTATTTTTCATCTCGCCGCAGCGTTACTCATTCTCTTTTTTGAGTATTCTTACAGTGTCGCCACGAATCGTGATGGGAATCGGAACAACAGCATCGAACAGTTCCACAGTAATTTCCTCATGCCCTTCATCAACTCTTTTAACCCGGGCTTTCTCCCCCTTAAAGGGTCCTGAAGTGACCTCAATTATAGCTCCTTCCTTGATTCCTGTTACTGTTGGTTTGGGTTTAAGGAAGTGCTCAATTTCAGCAATTGAAGAGCTCCCTTTGACAAGAGCTCGTGCATGGGGAATAGTCTGGATTGCCAGTTCTATGATTCCGGATTTAGGAGCTTCGACGAGGACATATCCTTTTAGCTCATCAGGAGCAAGAATTGCCCTTATATCCAGTTTCTCCTTTTTCGAAACCCTAGCAAGGGCTGTTGCAACCGATCTTTCCTGATTTGCTGTGGTCTTGATTACAAATATCTGAGAATCCTCACTCATTTGGCCACCCACTGGGGCAACATTGTCAACAGTACATATACTATAAATCCTATTGCTCCCACAGCCAGAATGCCAATACCTGCAACTTTGGCAATGGTCAAGAACTCTTCCCTGGACGGTTTTTTAGTAAGTTTCAGGACTCTCAGGTATGACCGGATTACCTGACCAACGCTTTGTACAGCTTCTTTAGGTTCAAACGTGGATTCTACCATCAATTCACATCCAGGTTTTCTTTATTTCATTTATGTATCTTGAATTTTTGCCTACAGTTCTTCCTATGTGCTTTTTAGTCCTGAAATCCACTTTTTTACAGTTAGAATTCCCGGATTTAGATTAAGGAAGGAACGGGCGGTTTATATTATTAATTCCTATTATATGAAGATATCACTGGCACGGCTTTTAAAACGTCAAAAGATTTCAATGCTGAATTTATATAAATTCTAAATCTTTAATCGCGTCAGTAGAAATATTTATTTTTTTGATGCCGAATCGTATCGGCACCATACTGCAGTTACCATAAAAATAGTTTTCGATTGGTTTTAATTCCGATTCCTTATTATTAGTTTAAGAAAGGAAAACAGTATTTTGTTCCAACCGAAAGTTTTAGCCCCTTTGCCTCGAGTTTGATCACTCTACAAAATCAATTCCATATTTAAAGGTAATATCCTTGTCATTTCCATGACCATAAATCTGGGCTGATGTTACTCCTGTAACCACGATCATGGTACGTACAGTCTGTTCGAGGTCAGGGTCAACCTGGGCACCCCAAATAAGGCGAGCATTAGCGTCTATCCGGTTGTAAACCTCTTGAACTACACACTCAGCTTCCGAAATAGTCATGTCAGGACCTCCAACTACATTAACAAGGGCAGAAGTAGCACCTGAAATGTCCACGTCAAGAAGCGGGCTGCGCAAGGCTTTCTGTACTGATTCAACAGCCTTATTCTCTCCGTCGGATTCTCCAAGTCCTATCATTGCAACGCCTCCGTTCTGCATAACAGTTCGGATATCTGCAAAATCGAGGTTTACAAGTCCGGGTTTTGTGATCAGTTCAGTTATACCCTTTACGGCTCTCATAAGAACTTCGTCTGAGACTTTGAAAGCAGCCTGAAGCGGGAGTCTCGGAACTACCTCGATCAGTTTATCGTTGGGAACTACTATTACTGTGTCTGCAACATCTCTGAGGCGTTCAAGACCGGCTTCTGCATTAGTCCTTCGAACATGGCCTTCAACACTAAAAGGAAGGGTGACAACTGCGATAGTAAGGGCTCCTGCATCTCTGGCAGCCTCAGCTACAATAGGTGCCGATCCGGTACCAGTTCCTCCTCCAAGACCTGCGGTAATGAAAACCATGTCAGAGCCTTCGACAACTTTGTTAATTTCGTCGATACTTTCGACTGCAGCATCTTCTCCTATCTGGGGGAGACTGCCGGCTCCAAGTCCGCGAGTTTTCTTTTTCCCGATAAGAATCTTTTTGCCGGAGCGGATATGAAGAAGGTGCTGGGCATCAGTATTTACAGCAACGAGGTCCGCTCCCTGTATCCCTTCGCCTATCATGCGCTGGATACTGTTCGAGCCGCCACCTCCGCAACCTACCACTTTGATAGTTGTTTTAAGGCTCCTAAGAATCTCTTCGAGTTCAGCATCAACATCTGAATCTACATTAGAGTAATCTGAATTTGAGTACTCTTTCTGCCCGGCACGTCCTTCCAGGGCAGATCGAGCAAGGGCTTCTTCCACAATAGATCTCATACTACTGTTTTCCTCCATGCTATGGGGTAATATTTAATGGCTGATATTAAAGAATAAATATTAGAGGGGACACGTGTATTTTAACCATCACATATAAAGTTTCCAATTTAATAGTTTTCCTGTTTCAATCTTAAACTTATACTGTATTGGTTATAATTTAATTAAATTCTTCTATTTTGCTGCTTAGACTCAGATTTTTCTCTTCGCAGCTTTTATGGCCTGGTTTTATTCCATAATTTATATTCCGTTATTCCCAATCTTTTTTAATTTTTACAGTTAAAAGGTTTAATTTTTTATTTTTGAAGCCATCCCTGTATTTTTACCTTTCCCTTTTCTCTGAGCTTTTCATTTTTCTTTGAGTTTATGCATCTTTATTTTTCTAATGTAATATGTTTAATGTAATATTTTTTCGTGTTGTCCATATCTGGAAAATTAAATATGGTTACGCTTTTCCTCGGGATTCTCCCAAGATGATGCCTGTTGCTATTAAGTGGGCAACCCTTAGAGGCTCAGGAATATTGCTTCTTATTGAAGTCAGCCGAACAATTTTTTTCACAGTTTCCAGGCCTATACCTGCCCTCTGGATATAAATGAGATTTTTTTCACCAGAGATCTTTTCGATTTCTCCGGCTCGTTTTATTATGGTCCAGCGCTCTTCTCCGTCCGGAAAATGTTTGAGAGCGGATTTGATTTTTTCAAAATCGGGATAGGAACGCACAACCACAATTACAGGAATTCCAGTTTTCCTGTAAATCATCTGTATATCTACAACATTAAACCCCCCATAGGTGATTCCATCAAGAATAACCACTCTTATCTGGTCGTAATGTTTGCTCGCCTTTATCATTTTACAGATAACCTCAGTAGCATCAAGCCCATCCTTTGTGATCTCTGAGCGAAGAACTCCGTCAATCCAGTCTCCCCCCCGAAAAATAGCTCCAACTATCATCACTTTTTCATTAAAAAGCGCAGAGTCATCTATCCCCAGAATTCGAATTTCGGGTTTAATATGGAAATCTAAATTCACAGGGATCTTTATGTCTGGATTACAAAAATAGTTTGTCGGTTTCCCGTACATGCCTTTTAACAGAAGCCATGCCCAGAGAAATCATCAGTTTTCCGGGAAAAAACATGGTTTCTCTCAAACCCAAGACAAAAATAAGCCCCTTAAAGGGCTTTATATTTTTACTGTGGAATTTTTACACGAACATGGTTGTTTCAGGAAGACTAGTGGGCATCATTTTCTGCGTATCTGCAGCCATAGATACCTTATCCACTGCTTCGAGGAAATCCTCCATCTCAACAAATTCTTTATCTTTCCTGACCGCAAACATACCTGCTTCAGTTGCAATTGCCTTCAGGTCTGCTCCACTCATCCCCTCGGTAGCTTTTGCAAGCCTCTTAAAGTCGATATCTCCTGAAAGAGTCATTCTCTCGCAGTGAATCTTGAAAATCTTTCCTCTGGCTTCTACTCCGGGCATTGGGACATGAACAAGCCTGTCAAAGCGACCTGGTCTTAGAATTGCCGGATCAAGGACATCAGGACGATTTGTTGCTGCAATTATTCTGATATTTTTCCTTTTGTCAAAACCATCCATCTCTGCCAATAGCTGCATGAGCGTCCTCTGAACCTCACGATCTGCGCCAGTTGTCTCATTCAAACGCCTTGCAGCAATTGAATCCAGCTCATCAATGAAGATAATACTCGGGGCTTTTTTCCGGGCCATTTCGAAGATTTCCCTTACAAGTTTGGAACCATCCCCAATGTATTTCTGCACAAGCTCAGAGCCCACAACCCTAATAAATGTCGCATTGGTTCTGTGAGCCACAGCCTTCGCAAGCAGAGTTTTTCCTGTTCCCGGAAGTCCATAAAGAAGAACTCCCTTAGGAGGCTCGATACCTATCCGGGCAAAGCGTTCCGGCTCAATGAGAGGAAGTTCAACTGCTTCCTGAAGTTCCTGGATTTGCTCATCGAGACCACCTATCTGGTCATAATCTACTTCTACGCTTTCGAGGACCTCCATTGCAGCAACAAAAGGCTCTTCCGTAGAAGGAATAACTTCAGCAATGGCAAGCGTATGCTGATTCAGGGCAACTTTTGCCCCTGGCAGCAGTTTTTTTTCATCAATATATTGTGAGACATTAACCAGAAACTGAGGTCCGTTGCTACTCCGGACAATTATCCTATCATTCTTAATCACATCAATGACCGTACCAATGATGAGCGGAGAGGTCTTCATCCTATCGAGTTCAGATTGCAACTTTCTTATTTCCCGTTCATACTTTATCTTTTGGTTTTCTAGATAACGCTTCTCGGATTCGATCTGGCTGCACTGCTCTTCCAGAAAACTGTTTCGGCTTTCAAGTTGCCTCATTCGGTCCTGGACGCTTTCAGTTACTTCCCCCAGCTCTCCAGGCTCGATTCCGTCATACATAGGTCCGGACTTACCAAGGTGACTGCGCATGCTTTCATCCTTACTTCTGGTACTTTCCGTCATGGAGCTCCGAATAATATTTAAGTTCGTACCGTATATAGCGTTTTCGAAGTGATCAATATGCAGTGCGAAATATGTGGTGCAGAGATCCGCGGAAAGCCTATATGCATTACAATTGATAATAGCGAGCTCCAGGTCTGCCAAAAATGTGCTCCTTACGGCAAACCTGTTGATAAGCGAACTCCCGTGTCAAGAAAAGTCTCTCCGGTGGTTCGTAGGGTAACACGAACCGAAAATAGGCCAAAAAAGGATTTTTTCGATATTTTGAAAGACGAACTCCTGGATAACTATGATCAGATTATTCGGGATGCCAGAGAAGCAAAAGGCTGGTCTCAGGAGGACCTGGCGGAAAATATAAAAGAAAAAGCATCTCTGATCAAAAAGATAGAACGCAGTGAAATCGTGCCAGAAGAACCTGTCCGAAAGAAACTTGAACATGCTCTTAACATCAAACTTACGGAACGTGTGGAGGATTCAGGGCAGGAAGTGTCTCACTTAAAGAAAGATACTACCCTCGGAGACATAGTGAAAATAAAGAGGAAGTGAGTCTCAAGGTAAAGAACGAAAAAGTTAATTTCAACTGCAGGCTATGTCCCGGCAGAAACACCTAGTTTCCGGCAGTTTTTTCTTCCGGTAACAACTGAGGGATTATTATGAAGGTTGTCTAAATCTCCTTCACCCTCTCTCTATTATATGATTTTTACCCCATTCGGATCGAAGTCTCTTCTTTGCTTTAAACCCCTTATTTAATCGTCAATTATCTAAACTGTTTGTTATTAAACTTTATATTTAATTTTCCTCCCCGAGATGCTTTTAGATCTCGATTTCAACATTATATACCTTTTCAGGATTTTCCTTATGAATGATCCAGAAAGGCTCTTCACCGTACTTTTCCATCAACTTTATGGTTCTTCTGGGAATTGTTCTCGGGCCGAGTACTGCGCCTGGTCTGTCTGGGTCGTCAATATAATCCGTTTCCATCATGAAGCGTGTCCCTTCTTCAATCGCGTGTTCGATTGCTCCTTTGACCGAGATGACTCCTGGAAAAAGTCCAAGCTCCTCACAGATTTTTACTAAAGGCGGCGAGTAATGTTTGACAACCCTGTACATTTTTATTCCCGTTTTTCTTGCTCTCTCTGCTATATCCTTGAGTTCAGGCTCGCCCACATCTTCGGTATGAAGCTGAACCGCACAATCCTGTTCCTTTCCCAAAGAAAAGGCATATTCCATAATCTCATTAGAAGCTGCCCATACTTCCGCAGGTACGGGATAATGAGGGCGTCCTGACTTTATCCCTACAGCGAGCCCCTTTTCCACATAGCCTGAAGCAAGCTCAAGACCTTTCTCCATAATCTCTGTAGCTTTCTGCAGCTCCATATACTCGGTAAGCTTTGAGATTTCTGCCGGGTGAACTCCAAGTACAGGAAAAGCTCCAACTCCCAGTTCCTTGATTTTCGACGCGATTTCAACGGTTTCGTCAAAAACCTTAAGGTAATCTTCAGGCTTTTTTACCGTTATTCCAAGTGACCAACTGGGTTTGGTGACCAAAATTATGTGAGTTCCTCCAGAGTTCTTGAATTCTTTTACGGCTTCAAGTCCTTTGGCTCTGAAGTCAATATGCATGTGATTATCGGTAATCGGAATTTTTGCAGGCATTTTTACTCCTCAAAGGTATGAAGTTTTGGGTTTAATTAAAGCTCGCATTCTATGAGGTCTCCAGTTTTGACTCAAATTCGCATTTCTTTATCGACAGTCCTGGGTAATTCTAGAATGATGCTTTTGGAATGACTCATTTGGAAGGATACTTTCTGAAAATTGAAATTCGATTTTTTAAGAATGGAAACAATTCTCTATGTCTAGGATTTGTCTCGGCGTTAGAGATCGCTCGGCATAGTCTCAATTACCCAAAACTTGAAATATATAGCCTTACGTTGAGTACACGGAAGATCCAGTTATCCTTACCGAATTTTCGAAAAGTTCCCCTTTTTCAGCTTTTCAGTCGCTACGGTTCTTTAAATACGAACCCTAAGATCTGGTGATAATTATGAGTAAAACCGCAGCAGTAATCAAAGGTGACGGGGTAGGCCCCGAGCTCGTAGACGCAATGCTTAAAGTTACAGAAGCCGCTGGCACAGATATCGAATTTATCATGTGTGAGGCAGGAGCCGGCTGGTGGGAAAAACATGGAGGCAATTCCCTTATTCCGGATGAAACCTGGGAAATCCTTGATAGTTCTGATGCCTGCTTTAAAGGTCCGACAACCACGCCCGGAGGAATAGGCTCTCCAAGAAGTGTAGCCGTGTCTATAAGGACAAAATATAACCTTTATGCAAATGTTAGGCCAATCAAGACTTTCCCGAACTCAAGTGCTCCTCTTGGAGACGTAGAAATGGTCTGTGTGCGTGAAGGTACAGAAGGCCTCTACATTGGAGAGGAAATCCAGCTTACAGATGACGTTTCAATTGCAATCCGTAAGATTACGCGTACGGCATCCCGCAAGATTGCCAGCTATGCTTTCGAGGAAGCAAAAAGAAGAGGCTATGACGCTGTTGTGCCCATCCATAAGAGCAATATCCTGAAACTGACCTGTGGTTCTTTCTTAGAAGAAGTAGAAAAGGTCGGGCAGAATTATCCAGGCATCGAGATCTGGCCCTATCATATTGACAACATTGCCCAGCAGCTGATCAAAAACCCGCAGATTTTCAATAAAAAAGTGCTCCTTTCTACAAACCTCTTTATGGACGTTATCAGTGAGGAATGCTCGGCTCTGGTAGGTAGCATCGGGCTGATTTACTCTGCCAATATAGGTGACTCTTTCGCAATGTTTGAACCTGCTCATGGTTCAGCTCCAAAGTATGCAGGCCAGGATAAGGTTAACCCTGTCGCTACTGTACTTGCAGGAGCATGGATGCTTGACTACCTTGGCGAAAAGGAAAAGTCCGAAGCGATATTTAAGGCTACAAACCGTGTAATTTCTGAAGGGAAGTATGTAACTTACGATCTCGGGGGCAATGCAAAACTCAGTCAGATGACTGGCGAGATTGCAAAGTATACCACAGAGATTCTTAAATAAGAAATTACTGAAGGAAACCTTTATTCCTTCAATGTTTCTTTCTCAGACTCGTCTATTTTCCCTTTGCGTTTCATTTTTCGTCTGCCTGTATGCGTTGGGTTGCAGATGGGCTGGTAAAGAAAATATTTTTCCACATAAGCAAGGAGCTCTTCATCCGATATACAGGAAACCCTTTCTTCATTATCATAGAGTTGCTGGATTTCAGTCTGGATCTTAAGAAGCCTGCTGTCGTCTTTTTCCACAATGGTTTCGACATCAAGAAGGTCATTTAAGGTCTCCTGAACCTTATAACGGATAACTTCCAGACCAGAAGAGTCACCTATAAGTAGGAACCGTTTTCCGCCTACTAGTTCAGGAGGGTAGGGTTCGTAATTAAAGGGATTTTTGAGGACACCTGCTGCGTGTATTCCGGATTCATGGGCAAAAATATTTTTCCCGACAACGGCCTTATTTCTCGGAACCCGTAATCCAAGCTCTTTTTCCATGAATGCCGCAAAACGGGTGACCGGTTCAAGGTTATACTTATTAAAACCTTCTACTCTATCTTCCAAAAAAAGCAGGATTTTTTCCATCTCGCTATTTCCTGCACGTTCTCCAATACCCAAGAAAGTTACACTTGTCCAATTAGCCCCATGCCAGAAACCTGCAATGGAGCTTGCTGACCCAAATCCATAGTCATCATGAATGTGGGTTTCTATATTTTTTACCCCTACCTCCTTTTTGAGATGCTCCACTATTTTCGGGATTCCATAGGGCTCATCGATACTTGTGAAAGGCATTCCGTATCCGACAGTGTCGCAGACCCGGATAATACAATCAGGATCAATTTCCATAATTTTTTCAACTAGAGGGAAAACAAAACCATAATTATCTGCTCTTGTCATATCCTCGAGATGAGCACGTGTTCGAAGTCCGTGATCCACTGCATACTGGAGGGCATCCAAATATTTCTCTTCGGCTTCTGCCCTGCCTGAGAGCTTCATTTTGGAGAAAATATGCGTATCCGATACAGACATCAAGATTCCGGTTTCTTTAATCCCATCGACTTCGAGAACTTTATCTATATCGGCCCTTGAAGCTCTTGCCCAACCTGTGATTTCGGGAAACTCGTACTCTATATCAAACATTCGATCTACAGCATCTCTATCCCTTTTGTTAAATACGAAAGCCTCGAGTTTTTCAATTCCTATCTCATGCAGATACTCATAGATTTGAAGCTTGTGCTCTCTGCTCAGAACTATTCCAGGCATCTGGGAACCATCGCGAATAGTACTATCACTTATGTACACATCATTTCCATAAGGCAGCTTTAGTTTGGGCAGATCGTCATATGATTCGTAAATTTTCATCACTTTTCCTCCTTTTTTCAGGCGGCAGGGCCCTGCATCGAAAAGCGGACTTTCACTGCGGGGGTTTTTCCGTGAAAAAAATATCTTTCAGGTATACAGGTCAGAAAATCAGTTGTATTTAAAGTTATATTTTACCTAAGAACTCCAGCTTCTTGCTTAAAAAACCACTCTTTTGAGGAGCACTTACCATTACTTCAAAACGGCATCTTACGTTATATGCCAATTATTAAGTTGTTATATGTTGTTATAGTTAAAATCTCTTTCTTCCAAGATGTCTAATGTATTTTTTTATTAATTCATCACTATATTTTTAACATATTAAAGCCGACAGGAGACGTCTCTTTCCTAAGAAAAATTCTCGGATACCTCATGGAGGAAAGGTTACTTAAAATTGATGTATAGAAGTAGTATCAAGTATTGTTACAGAAGTTTTGCCTGCCTTTTTTACAGTTTTCAGGAAAGTTTACTTTCCTACTATGTTTCTCTTATCGATAATAAGGTATATCTACAACAAGTTATATTTAGAATCAAGTTAATCTAAAAAATCTAATTTCAATTCTTTGTCTATGCCTTATATAGTGAAATTTGATAACCCATGTCTATCGACCTTTTGTCACAATGGCTTAAGTATAAAATTAAAAATTATATCGGTATATATTTAATTTAGATTGTTTATTTACCTTACTTTATTCGCGAGGAAAAACATGTCCGAAATAGTAAGTGTTAGCGGCGGTCCGACAAAACCTGAAATCATTGCTGTGTCCCTTTCCAAACTCGGGCTGCGGGACGGAGACAGATTTGCAGATGTAGGCTGCGGGACAGGATCGGTATCGATTGAAGCCGCAAAGATTGCCAGAAACCTCACTATCTATGCAATAGATGCCCGAAACGAAGCTCTGATAGCCACTGAAACAAATTTTAAAAATTTCAATATAAAAAATGCCAAAATTTTAGCTGGCGAAGCATCGGATCTCCTGAGTTCTGAAAATTTTACTGATTTTATTGACTGTGCTTTTGTCGGCGGAACAAAAAATATTGGTTCCGTGCTTGACGCCCTTATTAAGAAAAAAGCTCGAAGTATTGTTGTAAACGCCGTCCGAATAGAAACGGTTGTCAGGACAATTGAGGCTATGAAAAAACTCGGAATTTTTGATGAAGTAGTTCATATTTCGGTTTCGAGAAGTGCATCAATTGCCGGAGAAACGATGTTCAAACCTGAAAACCCGGTATACATCATTGTCGGAAAAAAGCAAAACTGAAAATTATCTTATAATTTAAATCTGTTTTACATTTATTTTTATAATTTACGGAGAGATAGTATGTTAATAGGAGTAGGACTTGGTCCTGGAGACCCTGAACTTCTGACCCTCAAAGCAGTGGATATTTTGAAGAACAGCGATAAGGTATATGTGCCAGGCCGCTTGGCAAAAGATCTTGTGGCTCCTTATGCAGATGCCGAAATCCTTGAGTTTCCCATGATAAGAGATATTGAGGTTCTCAATTCTCTCTGGAAAGAAAACGCTGATAAGGTGGCAGAAGAAGCAAGAAAAGGTACTGTAGCTTTTGGGCTTATAGGTGATCCAAACTTTTTCTCTACATTTTCTCATCTCAAAAAAGTAATGCGCAAGCATTATTCAGATGTTGAGCTTGCAACTGTGCCTGGCATAAGTTCGATTACCTCCTTTGCTGCCAGGACTGATGTTGCAGTTGAGAGTTCTTTTGAGGTCAGCGACGGTTCTGAAATAGGATATAAGATTCACTTGAAGGCTACAAAACCGAAGGCCATTGTTAAACAGCTTGAAACTGAAGGATATACAGAGTTTATCTTTGCAGAAAGACTCTTTTCGGACAGCGAAATCATTATCCAAAATAAAGATGAAATTCCGGAAAAAGGGAACTATTTCAGCATTATTTACGGAAAAAAGTGAAAGTACCCTGTGTAATACTCACGAAACTCAGTATATAATTTTGTAATAAAACACGAAAACAAAGGGAATGGTCAGATGGAAAGGAAAGTATATTTTGTGGGAGCAGGCCCAGGGAACCCGAAACTTATTACAGTACTCGGACGTGAAATGCTTGAAAAAGCGGACCTTGTGATGTATGCAGGCTCTCTGGTAAACCCTGAAGTTCTTAATTATACCCAAGGAGAAACAGTCGACAGCTATGGGTTGACTCTTGAAGAGACTACTAAAATAATTGCAGACGCAGTAGATGCCGGAAAATTCGTTGTTCGCCTTCACAGCGGAGATCCTTCTCTTTATGGATCTGTCATAGAGCAGATGGAAGAACTAAGAAAGTACGATATCGAAGTCGAACGAGTCGCGGGAGTTTCCTCGGTTTTTGCAAGTGCTGCTGCTCTTGGCACACAGTTGACTCTTAACGGCGTTTCAGACACTTTGATTATTACCCGCCCTGCTGGAAAAACACTGGAAAAAGATCTTATCCCTGAGCTTTCTGCCTACAACACTACTATGGCGATTTTCCTTGGCACACAAAAGATCAAGGAAATTATGGAAAAAGTCCGCTGCCCAAAGGATACGCCTGTAGCAGTAGTATTTCATGCATCTTGGGAGGATGAAGAAGTCATCACCGGAACTGTGGGAGATATTGCAGATAAGGTAAAAGATGCAGGAATTACACGTTCGGCAATGATAATTATCGGCGGGGTTGTTGACCCTAAAAACTACAGGAGGTCCTACCTATACGGAGTAGCCCAGGAACCGTTGTAATAACTTTTGAACGAAATAGGAAGATTGCGGCAAGGATCGCAGAGCACCTGAACGCAGGCCTGCTTCTTTACGAAAAGGGAATATTCGAAAAGGCTTTTAAAAGCTATGGGGCAATAGTTGCGGTTTTTGCCACAGGCATTGTTGTAAGGGATATTGCTCCCCTTCTCGATAATAAGTGGTCTGATCCTGCCGTTGTCGTAGTTGATTCAAACCTGAATTTCGCAATCCCCCTGCTCGGGGGCCATCACGGCGCAAATGAAATTGCTCGAAAAATTTCTGAGCTCGGGGCAGTGCCTGTGCTCACAACGGCGACCGAAGTTCATGGTAAACCCTCAGTCGAGGGTATTGCTGATAAGTTAGGCTGTAGCATCTTCAACAAAGAATCCACAGTAGCTGTAAATTGCGCACTCCTTGATCATGAGATTGAGGTTCTTGAGGTTAAGGGGCCCAGAATTATTGTTGTAGATGAAGATGTGTCCGTGTTGGTAAGAAAACGGCAGGAGAACGCAGAAGTGAAGGGCAACAGCAGAGAAACAGCTAATTGAGCTGCAAAATAACTGATCTGCAATTATACGAGCTAACCTACAGGAACTCGCTAAGAATCAGAGACGATAATGGATGATTATAGGAATCGGAACTCGCAGAGGCATTACAAAAGAAGAGGTTATTGAAGCCGTAAAACAGGCTCTCGATGAGTACGGCCTTAGCTTGGGAGAAATTACGGCTTTAGCTTCTGCGAAACTTAAAGAAAATGAACAAGGACTTTTGGAAGCAGGAGAGATGCTCGGCATTCCGGTAGATTTTTTGCCGGATGAAATGTTAAACAGCTACAATCCCCCTTCATCCTCTCAGGCTTCTCGCTTTGGGTTAAAAGGAGTTGCAGAACCTGCAGCTCTGGCCCTTTCTGAAGAAAAACAATTGATTTGCAGGAAGAAAATCTATGGTAGAGTCACAATCGCAATCGCAAGATAAAGTAACCGGAGGAAAACTTTACATCGTAGGTATCGGGCCGGGGTCTGTAGAACAGATGACAGTTAAAGCCAAGGATGTGATCCTTAAGGCCGATTATGTACTCGGGAACGGGACTTACCTAGACCAGATAGCAAGCCTCCTCGGAACTCAGGAAGTTATCCGCAGTCATATGGGTAAAGAGGTGGACAGGGCAAGAAAGGCTGTGGAGCTTGCAAAAGTTGCAAATGTTGCCATGGTCAGCGGCGGAGATACAAACGTATACGGCATGGCAGGCATCGTGCTTGAGGTTGCTGAACATGAAGGACTTGAAGTTGATATAGAGATTCTTCCGGGGGTTACGGCAATTTTAGCCGGCGCAAGCATGCTTGGCGCACCTGTTGTAACGGACTTTGCAGTTATCAGCTTGAGCGACCTCCTGACCCCTTGGGACGTTATCGAAAAACGGCTTAATCTTGCCGCAGAAGCCGATTTTGTGATGGCTCTCTACAATCCGAAGAGCCGCAAAAGACAGTCTAATTTTTCCAGAGCTATCGAAATTATCCGACAATACAAGGCCGATTCCGTGCCTGTGGGACTTGTGAAGAACGCTCTGAGGGGCGAGGGGGAGGACAGGATCGTGACTACTCTTGGAAAAGTTATGGAATATGAAGACTGGGTGGACATGAGCACTACGATCCTTATTGGAAATGGAGATTCCAGAATCTGGAACTCTCAAAAGAAGGATTTCATAATTACTCCCAGGGGGTATCACAAAAAATATGACTACTGAACAGAATACTAATGAAAAAGCCGGAAACCTCGAAAACCTTGAAGAATTCACCGAGCTTACGGTTGAGGTAAATCCTGAACTTGTAAGTATTTGTAAAGACTCTGGAGCAAGAACTGAAGAAGCCAAAGCTATCTATATGAAAAGTCGGACAATGATTCAGGAAATCATTGGAAACAAAACACCCGAAGACCGCTTCCGCCAGCGCTGCGTTATTGCTACCGGAGACCTTTCTGTAGCAGAGATCATGCGTTTTATGCATGACCCCATTAAATCAGGCGTGGAAGCAATTAAAAAAGGCGCTCCTATTTTTGTGGATATTAATATGGTAAAAGCCGGAATTACAAAAGCAGGGCATAAATCCGAAATTATTTGCGTGCTCGATGAGGATCCGAATGCTGAAATTGCTAACAGGTACGGAATTACACGTACATCAGCAGGCTTCCTTGCTGCCAAAGGCCGGCTTGATGGAAGTATTATTGCGATAGGAAATGCACCTTCTGCCTTGATTATGGTCTGCAAACTTATCGAAAAAGGTGTGAGACCAGCCCTTATTATCGGGCTTCCGGTAGGTTTCGTAAATGCAGCTGAATCCAAGGAAATTGTCAGAAACCTGGAAATTTCTGTACCCTCTATTAGCTGCGTTGGGACAAGAGGTGGAACCCCAATGGCGGTTGCATGTGTAAATGAACTTGTTGCAATCGCAAGAGAAAGTGAAGAATAAATACTTTCTCTAATTTCATTGCTTTGTTTATTATAGGCTTGCAAAAAAAGAAAAAATGGGTATAGAAAAGAAGTTTAGTAACGAAATATTGAATATAAGAAGAAAACGAAGATGTTGATTCTGTATATCGTCTAACCCTGAATAAAATTATGCTTTAGGATATAGACAACATTTTTTTTGCCTCTATGCCCTCTATTTAATTCTCCGAATGTAAACTTTTTAAATAAACAATTGAAGATGGTTATTGTAGATCATATAGAGCCCGACCAGGATGAGCACTATTCCGGCTCCTTTTTTGAAAACTCTATCCCACTTTGATATAATTCGGATTTTAGAAGAGGTAAAGTGGGCTGAATAAGCAAGTAAGAGCATTGGTATCGCAAACCCAAGCGAATAAATTGAAAGAGTAAATGCTCCAGTAGCAGCATTCCCTTCTAGAGCTACCATGGTAAGGATAGAGCCTAGAATTGGTCCTACACAAGGAATCCAGAGAACACCGAGGGAAAGGCCAAGCAAAAAGCCTGAAACGGACCCTTCTTCATTCAGATTTCCCAAGAGGGGAAACTTTGAAAATGCATTGAAAAGGCTTATGTCAAAGAATAGTGCGAAGCCCATTATGAGAATCAAGATTTCTGCAAGGATCTTTAGCTGGTCTGTATAAGCATTGAAAACTGCCCCAAAGGCAGAACTTACCACTCCCATTATAGTGAAGGATATTGAGACTCCAAGCACTATAGCAAGAGGTCGCAATCTGTTTTTTCCTGCAGATGTTGCTAGGACAGCAGGCAAAAGAGGAAGGATACAAGGAGACAGGACACTGAGAATTCCGGCTCCAAATGCAGCCACAGGGGAAATAGCTTCAGGATACATGTTTTTAATTCATTTTATAGTTTATTTCTAGATTGTTTTTCCCTCGAAAATCGGGGTTTTACCACAAACTTAAACTTCTTATTCCTTTAATATGATTAGAGATTAATTCTATCTGTTATGACTTATTTATTATGATGTGCTTTTTCCCTCCTGAAGAAGGGCAAGATCAATACGTTTCTTATACACGTCTTTTTCCATTTGTCCTATAATTCTGGCCTGAAGTCTATCGTTAGTGAGTTTTCCTTCATCTTGAAGGTATACATATTCCCCGTTTTCGATACCCATGATTAAAGTGGTATCAGGGACGGCTACTATATCAAAATAAGTTGCAAGATCGGGACTCTTGGTTATATCTATTGACACAATAGTGACTTTGCCAGAGTATTCTGTGGCCAACTCCTCAAGCATGGGATTCATAGCTTGGCATGATCCGCAGTGTTTAGACCCTATTTTCATAAGAACCGGCCCTTGCTTGAGGGATGTATTTATTTGTTCAAGACTGGTCACTTTAACAACACTGCTTTCATTCTGGGTTTCCGGGAGGGTTGTGTTCTGTTCAGATTCAGTTGCTCCGACAGTTCCATTTATGTCCTGGTTTTCCTGAAGATTTGTGGAATTTTTCTGGTTTTCTTCAGTACAGCCAGCCGTAAAGACTACAGCTGCAAGAAGAACCAATAGTACAACTAGTTTTTTCATGTTCTCAACATTAATATTTAATTGTGTATTTTACATATTATATGATAACTAATATCATGTAATAACTATTCATTGTGTAGTACTTATTCTCTAATTTCACAAATAATCTTCGTTTTCTGTATATTGTGAAATCGTGATTCAAATCGTAATGTTGAAGTAGAATTATCAATAAGCTTCAAATAATTAACCGTAAGAAAAGGAAATATGTACTAAGTTAAGAGACTTTAGAGATATTAAAAATATATTAAGACAGACTTAAAATAATAGAAGTATAAAAATAAACATGAGAGAAGTAGTGTGAGAAAAGAGATGGAGGAGGAAAGAAATCTCAAATAACTAAGTATGATAATCCAAGTTAACTTATTGAAAAAAAAGCTAGCCCATTGTGAGTTTAACAGATCGAAAAAAAATTATACAATAAGGGAAGGTGTAAATTTTCCCTTTATTATATCGCCTTAATTCTCTTCTAGAGTTTTTTCTACCGCGGTCACGACAGCTTCGAAGTTCTTCTGCCATTCAGTACTATGTTCAATCAGACCTTTGACAACAGTGCCTTTATCTTCCATTTCTGCTACTTTTGGTTCAATAGGAAGTCTGGCAAGAACAGGAATATTGAAATCTTTTGAGGCTTTTTCCACGCCCCCAGTTCCGAATACTTCTATTGGCTTACCGCAGTGAGGGCAGATAAGCCCATGCATATTGTCAACAAGCCCTATGATAGGTACTTTAAGTTTTTCAGAAAATATGATTGATTTTCGGACGCTAATGAGGGCTACGTCCTGAGGAGTTGTAACAAGCACTGAACCATCACAATTGGGAATCAGCTGAGCCACACTCAGAGGTTCGTCTCCTGTACCTGGAGGTAAGTCTATAATAAGGAAATCAAGTTCTCCCCAGGAAACTTCTTCCAGAAATTGTTTAATTGCCCCCATTTTGGCAGGCCCTCTCCAAATTATAGGAGAATCTTTATTTTCGAGCAGAAAACCAACAGACATTATCGAAAGGTTGGGAAGTACCTGAATTGGGATAATACCCCCTTCATCAATACCAGGCCTTTCCGATTCTAATCCGAAAATTGTAGGAATGGTCGGGCCGTGAATATCGCAGTCAAGAAGCCCAACTCTATATCCACGCAGGGCCAGCCCAACAGAGAGGTTTGCTGCAACTGTGCTTTTCCCTACTCCCCCTTTCCCGCTCATTATCATGATCTTGCGTTTGATGCGCCTGAGGTTGACTACTATTTTTGGTTCCTCTGGCTTTTTCGACAAGCTTTCAAGTGGTTGAACCTTATCTGTCATTTTTATCGCCTGTATAAAGTTTCTGCATTTTCACTTATTCGAGTTTTCAGATTTCTCTTTTACGTGTCAGTATCTTCACTAATGTCACCGCCTTCAGCGCTAATATAGTTACCGCCTTTTATCTCGATAGCTTTTCCTGTAGTAAGGGCGAGAACTATTTTCATTCTGGCAGCATTCAGACCTTCTCAGAAGCTTTTCTTGATATTCTTACCTATGGCGTCTTCCTGCGAACGGACCCACATGGTGAACACGAAATTGCCTTCTGAGCATCTTCACAAAATGATATAGAAGTATACCTAATGGGAAATAGAATGTATACAGTTCTTTGCGTGCTTTTGGTGCATATGCATGATTTTGGTGCATATAAGTGCAAATATGTGGTCAGTTAAACCTTAGCCTGCCTAGAGGACAAGATTACTCAAAGGTGCGAGAAAAAATGTCCGCGCAGAGCGGAGACATGAACATGGAAATCCTCATTATGCAAAAATGTATGTTCCAGAATATTTTTGTTTTAATTTTTCTGATCTTATACCCAGAACTCTAATAATATATTTGTATATTTTTTATAGAAATATTTATACTTTCATAACTTATCTGTGACCATATAATACCTTATTCATATTAAAAATCCAGGAGAAAAAGAGTGTGCAGTGCGCGTTATGCAGGGTTAAGGAATGCACTAAAGGCAAAAACTGTTCTGTGATAAAATCTGGGCTTGAGTATACAGGCGAAGATTTGAAGTCGATTCAGGTCTCTGCGTGGCTTGAGTCAAATAATATACAAAGGACAAAACTAGAAGAAATAACTATCTATGCAAAAAGTATTGGTTACAAAAAAATAGGACTTGCTTTCTGTATTGAGTACGAACGAGAAGCAAGGCTTGTTTATGAAATTCTTTCAAAATATTTCGATGTGTGTTCAGTTTGCTGTAAAGTCTGCAGCTTCGAGAAAGGTAGCCTAGGAATTAAAAAATCCGAAGACTTGGAGTTTGAAACAGTTTGCAATCCTATAGGCCAAGCCCTGCTCCTGAACGATGACCTTACTAATCTCAATATCATGCTAGGACTTAAAACAGGTTATGATATTCTCTTTGCAAAGTACTCAGAGGCCCCTTCGATAACACTACCTATTCAGGAATTACCCCATTTAACGGATTCAGGAATTGACATTATAGAATGAGTTTAACAGAATTAATTTTTTCCTTTTTGAGTTTTAAGTCCTGGAGAAACGCATGCTCAAAAAATCAAACATAGCTGGATCTGATTCTGCAACAAGATATAAATGCCTGAAGATCAGAGCTCATCACCTGTGTTGTATACAAGGCTTTCAGGGTTATGGGTACAGCCCTGCTTTTGTGGCTAATTTACGAGCCATAATTTCAGAGATAAGGGCTTTTCCGTCAAGACATTTGGAACTGGTATCCAAATGTGATGTAATTTGTGCTTCCTGCCCAAGCAAAAAGGAATGCACCACGCAAGAATCAGTTATCTCTCGCAGAATCCGAAATATGGATTTGTTTGTTATGGAGAAATTAAGGATAAAAGAAGGAACAATTATGAAGGCAGATGAAGCCTTTAGGTTAATCAATTCTCAACTGGCTAATGAATCCCATCCTGAAGAAGTCTGCGAAACTTGCAAATGGAGACAGAAGTGCCTATGGTATATGCAGGACGAAAGGTAAAATATTTAATTGGAGATTTAGGTCGTCCATCATTATGCGGTTGATGTTTTCATGATTAATTTTCCAGTGCTGGAAATGCCTTATGTTTCGTGAATCAAGCATGCTATTAACCTTACTGAATTACAAAAAGGTATGATACGCCACTAAAAGTTTTTTGGAAATGACATCAACTAACTAATAGTGCACGACCCAATTTTTACTGAAACTGTTATCGAATTTTCTACCAGATATTTATCTTAAACCTGCACTAATCTCATAGATTTTTGCAAGAAATTCAATATTCTGAACTGCATTCTGTTCTATTCCTAGTTCATATGGAGAAAAACCGAGAGCAAGACCCAGTAACTGAGAATAGTGAAGCACAGGGATCGAGTAATCAGTACCGAATTTTTCATTGACTGCGATCTGTCCCCTGTCAAATTGCAGGTGGCAGAAAGGACATGCATTAACAATACAGTCCACTCCTGCTTGCCTAATGCAGGCGAGCTTGTGCTCAAGCATCTCAAGGGATTCGGCAGCATGCCCTGAACGAACTCCTCCTCCTGCTCCGCAGCACATCATCTTGTCGGTATAGTCTATGCTTTTTGCACCCGTAGCTTCGACGAGTTCGTCAAAGAAAAACGGAGCCTCCGTTTCTCCAAGTTTTCTGTCTCTTGAAGGTTTGATAAGATGGCATCCGTAGTGAAGTGCCACTTTAATGTCAAGCGGCGTTGTAATGAATTCCTTGAGCTTTTCGCGCCCAAATTCTCTATAGAGAAATTCGATTATGTGCCTTACCTCTGCAGTACCTTTGAATTCCATGCCGATTTCTTTGAGGCAGCTGTTCGTGCATTCCCTTAGCTCAGGATCCTTTTTCAGCTCTATATTAGCATCTGCCAAGGAACCATAGCAGCCATTACATACTGTAAGGAGATCTCTTCCGAGTTTTTCTGAAAGAACGATATTCCGGCTAGCGAGGGCAAGCCAGGTTGCTTTATCAAAGGACTTGAAGACTCCAGGAGCGGGGCAGCAGGAAGCTCCTGGAAGGTCGGATACATCTATATTAAGTTTCTGAAGGCAGAGTTTGGTTGCTTTTTCAATTCCGGGGTAACGGTTAGGTACAATGCATCCAAGAAACAGCGATAATTTTTCCATATTCTGCCTCCTTATTTTTCAGCCGTTAGTTCATCAAATTTGCATGCTTTGAGAAGATTCCTTACCTCTTGGAGAGCTTCAGGATACTTCTGAACGGTCTCAGGTATAGAACCGAGTCCGAGTTCTTCCCTCTTTTGCTTTGTTTCGTCATCCAGAGGGACTGCATGCCCGCATTCCATGACCATTTCCGCTATCTTCCTATGTTCTGGGAGCATGAAGCCTTTTTTTATAGCAAGTCTCCTGAGCTCAAGGAGAGCATCAGTTATTGGTATATCACGCGGGCAGCGTTCCTGGCAGGTATAGCAGGTAGTACAGAGCCAGAGTGCATCATCAGAGAGGACTGCTACTCTATTCTTGCGTGCGTCCCGA
>DASXVB010000096.1:0-7960 GCA_036504475.1 Methanosarcina sp. | reverse complement strand
GCTTTTTCAAAGGCTTTCAGGGCAGCATCGGGATTTTCAAGTTGTAGCAGGGAGAGTCCAAAGTAGTTTAGACTTTCAGGGTCTTCAGGTTCGGTTTCCAGCAGTATTCCAAAAGTCTCGGCAGCAGACTCATATTCCTCTAGGTTGAAAAGTACAAACGCTGTGTGATAGAAAGCTTCTTTATGGGTCGGATCATGTTGTAAAACCTTATTAAAAGCCTCAAGAGCTTTTTCATACTCTTGGAGCTCCATCCTGGCAATTCCAAGCCTATAACAGGCTTCTATTGAATCCGGAAAATCAGGGGCAAACAGGAGAACCTTTTCAAGATCTTGTGCAGCTTCTTCAAATTGCTGCAACTTGAAACTGGTTACTGACCGGCTATAAAGAGCATTTATGTCATCAGAATTTAGAGTTAGAGCAGAACTGAAAGCCTGGTAGGCTTCCTCATACATATTCTGTCCAAGAAGAGCAAGTCCCATTTGCTCCCAGGCGGCTTCCAGAGTTGAATCAAGCTCCACTGCCTTTTCAAAAGCTTTAATGGCTTGTTCATCTTGATTAAGCCCCCTTAAAGCAATCCCTGTTACATACCATACATCTGCAGCATCTGGTTTTGCTTCTAGAATTTGTCCAAATGTTTCAAGGGAGGCTTCATAGTATCCTAGTTTGAGCTGGGAAAGTCCTATTTTCATCCAGGAATCTTCGATCTCGGTATTATTTAATTTCTCTTTTAATCCGGGGCTTTCTTTTTGTTTTTCCTTCTGAATTTCTTCCTGATTTTCTTCCAAATATATTTCATCAATCTCTTCAGGAGATTCGGTCTGATTTTTCAGGACAACTTGCTCGAAGGACTCTAGGGCTTCTGTATAGTATTCTAGAGAAAATAAAATACATCCTCTCTTATACCAGGCTTTTTCAAAGTCCGGATAAAGTGAAAGAAGTTCTGAAAATGTTTCAAAAGCTTCTTCTAGCCGATCTAGCTTCAAAAACACAACCCCTTTACCGTAAAGGGCTTCTTTTGAAGCCGATTCGCTTGCTGTAAGCTTTCCAAGCGGTAGGAGGGCTTCTTCATACCTTCCAAGTTGTATAAGTGAAAATGCGAACTTTTCAAGGAGTTCTTCAAAAGCTCTGGAGTTCTCAAAAGCCGGAACTCCTGCCATACTTTCTCCTTCTTTTTCTTCTCCAATTTCTCCAGAGCCTTTAATATCAAGGTTTTCAGATTCAAGTTCGAGAAGTAAATTTACCACAGAAACCGCTTCTTCCGCTTTTCCTAATTCGAAAAGTGCCAGGGCTTTTTTATGCAGAAGCTCCAGATTGGATATTCCGGCATTAAGGACAGCATCAAATGCCTCAACTGCTTTCTCATATTCCTGAAGTTCAAAGTGGGAAAGCCCTATATAATAAGATAATTCGGGTTTCTCGCAGCCAAGCTCCAGAGCGTTGTCAAAGGCGTTTGTGGCTTCTTTAAATTTCCCAAGCCTGAAGAAGGCAATACCCCTGTAGTAGTGCAGATCTTTCTTTTTCGAGCAATATTTCAGTGCCATTTTAAACGCTTCAACAGCTTCCTCATATTCCTCAAGTTCGAAGTGAGTATATGCTTTTTGTCCAAGGGCATAGGTACAGTCAGGCTTCAATTTAAGCACCGCATCAAAAATAGTTGAAGCCTCTTTTACCTTTCCAAGGGCTTTTAAAGCAACTCCTTTCCTGAAAAGGACGGTTTTTCGCTCCGGATTTTTCCTTAGAACCTTATCAAAGAGTTCAAGTGCCTCTTCATAATGTCCTTGCTTGAAGCAGGCTGTGCTAAGGTGTGCAAGAGCTTCATCATCTGACGGATTTCTTTTAAGTACTTCCCTGAAGCTTGAAGCTGATTCTTCATATTTTCCTAATCGTAGTAGAGCAAGGCTTTTCATGTAAAGAGCATCAAGGTTTTCAGAATTTATCTCAAGTGCTGCCTCAAAAGCTCTTATAGATTCTTCAAAATCCCCAAGTTCAAAACAGGAAAGTCCCAACTGATAACAGACATCTTGATAGGCAGAGTCAATTTCAAGGACTTTTCTAAAGTTTTTTATTGCCTCTTCATGCTGCTTCAACTTTGAGTGAGATATGCCCTTCAAATACCAGGTCTCGCTGGATTCCTGTTTTTTGCCAACTACTTCATCAAAAGCCTGAAGGGTAGTTTCATATTTACCTAGTTCCATTGCGAGTTTTCCTATCCTACTCTGGATTTCCGGATTTTCTGGATTTTTTGCAGCAAGTTTTTCGAAGCACTCCAAGGCATTTTCCTTTCTTCCGAGATTTAGCAGGGCTATTCCCATGTTATAAATTGAATCAAGATTGTCAGGGTTTGTTTTAAGAACTTCAGTAAAGGCTTTGTTTGCTTTCTCGTATTCTTCCGCAGCCAGTAAAATTGATCCCATGTTTCTCCAGGCTTCTTCGAAGTCAGGCATGAGCCTTACAGCTTCTTCGAAAGCTTCAAGAGCTTGTTCCGTTCTTCCAAGCTTTTCAAGCACGATTCCTTTTTTGTTCCAGCTTTTCTCTATATATGGATTCAGCTTCAGACTTTTTTCAAAAGCGCTTAGAGCTTCTTCATAGCGTTCCAAAGAATAGAGAGCAACACCCATACTCATCCAGCAGGCTTCGTAATCAGGTTTAAGCTCCGCAGCTTTCTCAAGAGCTTTCAGGGCAGGCTCTAATTTTCCAATGTCAAGGAGGATTAATCCTTGCCGAAGCCAGAGCCTATAGTCGTCAGGTTCTTTTTCGAGGTTCTGTGCAACCGATTCAAGAGCCTCTTCAATATAGCCTAACTCTATCAGCATAGTGCCTCTGAGCCTCTGGGCCTTAATAAATCCTGGATTATATTCAAGCATGGAATCGAAGGCTTTAAGGGCTTCTTCAAATCTCCCGGCTCTAGCAAGCAAGCGCCCCTGCTGGTAGCTAGCATCTTCATATGCAGGATCCAGTTCGGCAACTTTAGAAAACGACTGTATAGCTTCCTCAAAGCGTTGCAGTTTCAAGAGAGCAAGAGCTCTGTTGTACCAGATTTCCTTCATCTCCGGATAAATCTTAAGAACTGAATCAAAGGCTTCGAGAGCTTCTTCATAAACCTCAAGTTTCATCAGAGCAAGGCATTTGTAGTTCCAGGCTTCAAAATAAGTTGGATCAAGTCTAATAGCTTCCTCAAAGGCATCTATAGCATCATTGAGCCTGAGTAAATTGATAAGAGCAAGGCCTTTCCTTAGCCAAATTTCTTTATTATTAGGATTCATTTTCAAAATATTAGAAAATGTTTTTTCGGCATCTTCGTAGCGGGACAGTTCGTTTAAAAGGATGCCTCTATGATAAAGAACAGTTTCGCTGGCAGGGAACTTCCTTAAAAATGCATCAATGCATTCAAGAGCTTCTTTGTTCTTTCCAAGCTTTGTCAGTGAAAAACATTTTTGTTCCAATGCGTCTTTATGCCTAGGATTTTCCAGAATGAGAGAGTCAAAACACTTCAGCGCTTTTTCGTGCTCTTCAAGCTTTGCAAGAACCAGCCCTTTTGCGTAACAAGCGTCTGGGTTTTTCGGGTTGATTTCAAGTGCGTGCCCAAAACATTTCAAGGCTTCTTCATAATTTCCTGATTTTCCAGTTACGGTACCTTGAGCATACCAGGCGGTTCCGCATCTGGGCTCAAGTTCGAGTACTTTCTCAAAACAAAGAATTGAATCTTCAGTTCTTTCCAATTCGGCAAATGCAAGCCCTTTTTGGTACCAGACTTTCGGATTTTCCGGATTTATTTCAAGTGCTTTATCATAGGCTTCCAAAGAAGCTTCAAACTTTCCGAGGGTGGCCAGAGCAATTCCTTTTTTGTAGAGGGCATCACAATTTTCTGGTTCAAAGTGCAGGACCTGATCAAAAGAGTTGAGGGCTTCTTCTGTTTTTTTAATTTTCAGCAGGGCAAGCCCTCTATTAAATAGAGCTCCTGTGTGACTTGGATCTTTGTTCACAATCTTATTAAAAACTTTAATCGATTTTTCGTATCTTTTTTGCCTAATCAGGCCAAGGCCTCTTTGAAAGGCTTCATCTTGATTAATAATCAACTCCTCCGATCCTTTTTTATATTCCTGCACTTTCCTAGTTACTTGTTCCTGCGAGTTCAAAGACTAAAACTTAAGCATTAGTCTTTTTTATCAGGCTTTAATAATATTTTGCTCTGTTTTCTCCTATTTCAAAGTCTTTGATTCTAACTTGCCATTCAGAACTTTTCCAATATATACATAATTTACAAGTGTTTATGATTAAATTTAATACTCCTAATCAGGGATTGCGATCATTATTCTAGAATTTAATCTCTAAATGTTCTATATAGATGATCCTTAATAATTTAGTGTAAGATATTTAGTGTAACAGAATAGTTTTCCATTCTATTTTTATAACGTCTTTTGAAGGACTGCGTACAATGGATTTTATAGACGCTTTGTAATATAAAAGAGACATTAAAGAAATATAAAATAAAGATTTCTAAACTTTATTAAACCTAAAAGATCTCTGGCAACGCTTGCTGAAGATATCTATATGTCTCTTTATTGAAGCAAACAAGAAAAACTTTCTCAGGCAACTCATTTTCCTGAAGGAATTTATTTATTTCGGAAACTGCAGTTTCTGCAGCTCTATCTGAAGGAAAGTTATATGCTCCCGTACTTATAGCTGGAAAAGCAATGGTCTTTATGGCATATTCTCTTGCAAGCTCAAGACTCTTTCTGTAGCAGGAAGCTAATAGATCATCTTCTCCTTTCTGTCCTCCCTGCCAAACAGGGCCAACAGTATGTATTATCCATTTTGCAGGCAGAAGATATCCTTTTGTAATTTTTGCTTCTCCTGTGGCACAGCCTTTTAAACCTTTACATTCTTCCAGCAGTCCGGAGCCTGCGGCTCTGTGGATAGCGCCATCGACCCCTCCACCACCAAGGAGAGTTGTATTTGCAGCATTTACGACTGCATCTACTTCCAATTTTACAATATCTCCTTGGATTATACTTATCTTGTCCAAAATATGTGCCATAATCCGCTCTTTTGCCTTAATTTCTTATTTTTGTTGATCTTTTTCCCGGAATAATATAAAATTTGTGTTGCTTAGTCTTTTCTATTTCTTTTATTTTTGCATTATTTTCTTGCATTACTTTCTGGCTTTATTATTTTGTTTTACATTTTTGTTTACGTTTTTGATCTATTTTTGATTTATCTGCCTGCTTTTCTTGGCCATTTTATCCTTTTGCTACTGTTCGGCATAATTTTTTTCCTTTTATGTTCCTATCTTCAGTTTGTGTATTCCCAAACAATCATATAGCATAAAACATAGATTATACTAGTCAATCTAGGCATGGGGATTTATGTTTTCCGAAGGTGATTATCTGCCTTTGCTGGAGACTTGAAAATTTTGATATTCCTCAACGGGGTTACAGATTATATTAGTTAACGATCTGAAAGACCACTGAAAGATCAGTACCATGCTAAAATATCATTAAGAACTAAAAATACTAAAAATTTCTATTGAAACTTAATATGGGGAGATAAGTATGGAGATGACTCTTAAAGAGAGACTTTTGAATGCGCTAGAAGGAAAAGAAGTTGATAAAGTCCCTGTCTGTTCTGTAACCCAGACGGGAATTGTTGAACTAATGGATGAAGTAGGAGCTCCTTGGCCCGAAGCTCACACGAACCCTGAACAAATGGCAAAGCTGGCGATTGCAAATTACGAGCTTAGCGGGCTTGAAGCTGTAAGAGTTCCTTACTGCCTGACTGTACTTGCCGAAGCTATGGGCTGCGAGGTTAATATGGGAACCAAAAACAGGCAGCCTTCGGTTACTGCACATCCATATCCTAAAGATCTCGAAGGCATGGAGATGCCTGAGAACTTGCTTGATAGGGGCAGAATCCGGGCTGTACTTGATGCAATCAAAATTATAAGGGAAAGAGTAGGACCAGATGTACCTATTATAGGAGGACTTGAAGGACCTGTCACTCTTGCCTCTGATCTAGCGAGTGTAAAATCCTTTATGAAATGGTCTCTTAAAAAGCCTGAAATGTTGCGACAGGTAATGGATTTTGCAACCGATGCCACAATAGATTATGCAAATTCAATGGTGGTTGCAGGAGCAGATGTGATTTCTGTTGCTGATCCTGTGGCATCCCCTGATTTAATGAGTCCTGAGGCCTTTAAAAATGAACTCCAGTCAAGGTTGCAGAGATTTTCCTCAGAAGTAGATTCCGTTACAGTTCTTCATATATGTGGTAGTGTAGGTCCTATCCTTGACTATATGGCTGATTGCGGTTTTGAAGGCTTGAGCGTTGAAGAAAAAGTAGGCAGCATAAAAAAGGCTAAGGAAGTGCTTGGGGATAGGGCAAGGCTTGTAGGAAATATATCAAGCCCCTTCGTTTTATTGCCAGGTCCGATTGATAAGATCAAAGAAGAATCCAAAAAAGCTATTGCTGAAGGTGTAGATGTACTAGCTCCTGGGTGTGGAATTGCACCTATGACTCCGCTTTCCCATATTAAGGCTATGGTAGAGGCAAGAAACGAGTACTACACTTGAAGAAACAAAAAAAATGGAAATTACTTTAATTTTTTTTCTCTGAATCTATCCCAAAAGCCATTTAATTCTTAATCATCAAGAATTTTCAGAACTGTTTTCGTGATCAGAAACTTGATTGATCATTCGGAATACAAGATTCAGAGAAGCAACTTTGAGTTTTGGGATAGCTCTCTATTTCCCGAGTCCCGTCTTGGGAAGATGGGGCTCTTATCGGCAGAGTTGCAGCTCTGCAGTGCGCTGCCCTTTTCGCTTCGCTCGAGAGAACAAATTTTTCTTTTATGGTCAAGTAAAAAAGCTATATTAACATCATTAATTAACATCATTAACGCGAAATTGTATTTTAAAAGGTTTCAAAAGAGAAAAAGGGAAGAACTTGCCTTGATTAGAGGCCGTAGTTCTCCGGCTTGAAGACTTTAACTTCTTCTTTATATTTTGTAAGGCAATCACTCATGAACTGCTCTTTGTCGTCAGTAAGACTCTCAAAAGCTGCTTTAGCATCTGCAAGGGCTTTAGTCTCGAATCTTGAGAGCTCAAGTTTGCTCTTTGCTCCTTCTTCGACGATATTGATGCATTCGAGAGCAGCGTTCTTGGCACGGAGATATATATCATTTCCGTCTTTTGTAATTGCCTGCCCTACTCTGTATGCGTTCTGGTATGCGAGTACATAGCCCTGTGCGTCTCTGTATAGATCAGAAGCCATGAACAAATCTCTCAGGATCTTTTCTTTGCCGGACTGGAGGGCAACGTTCATGAGAGCACAGTCATACGCAAGTGTCTCGGACCAACACTGGACAGTTGTACCACCGAACTCACCGTGGTATTCAACGGACTCGTTAGACCAGAGGTCACAGCATTGCATGACAAGGTTACCCATCAGGTCCGAGTGGGCACAGGTTGAGGTCTTACCTTCCATGGTCATAGGCATGCCACAGATGGATTTGACGATAATGTTTTCATATCCACAGTCCTTTCCAGGGCCCACTGCACCAGCTTCGTAAGCAACGAGAGACCTTGCGGCAGAAATCGCTCTTGCAATGATTGCAAGGGTATGGGCAAGGTTTTTATCCAGCAGTCCGCCTGCAATGAACATTGCAGTGTTTGCCTGGGCACAGTCTGTGTCACCTGATGCTGTTACATTATTCTTTTTTGCAACTGATGCAATATCTTGCCAGATCATTTCCATGTCTATGCTACCGAGAACACCTATGCCGTAAAGTACTCCGGCCATATCGTTCCTGAGAATCGCATAGTCAAAGACTTCTTTTCCACCCATTGACTCAACTGCAAGCATGTCCGCACCATTCTGGGCGCATTGTTCAAAGGCCTCCATAAAGGTGTTGTACTTGTCTCCTCCTCTGAGCTCGAGAAATTCCCTGCTCTCACGGATGTCA
>DASXVB010000095.1:0-2966 GCA_036504475.1 Methanosarcina sp. | reverse complement strand
ACTAGCTATTTTGCTTGCGGTTCTTTTTGTAGCCTCAGTAACAGCTGCAGCAGCAAGTGCATGCCCCTACAGCCATGCCAAGAAAACCACCAGTTCCAGTAAAACATGTAGTTCCTGTAAAACATGTAGTTCTTGTAAAACATGCAAAACATGCAAAACATGCAGTTCCTGTAAATCTTGCAAAACATGCAAAACATGCAGTTCCTGTAAATCTTGCAAAACCTGTAAAACTTGCAAAACCTGTAAATCCTGCAGATAATTATCTGTAAGGATGTAAAAGCCGACTAATATTCAATTTAGACTTCGGTCATATTAAAAACAGCAAGACCCTTAAGTGTATAAATTTGAATGCATTAAAGGATCTTTCCTGATAGGATTTATGCACCTGAAAGACAAATGAATAGCTCTTTAGGCTACTGTTTTCTCAGTTCAGGTGCATAAACCTGGGAAGAATTTGTTGATATGTCTGATTATTTTGTTTTTCCTAGTTCTAAATGCCTTAACAGTCTTTTTTTTATTGGCATGTAAATTACAGCAGAAGCTGTATGTTGAAAACTATTATCATTATGGGTAAAAGCCGACTATGAGGATTCTGCAGATAGATCCACTAGTAAGCCCGATATCACCGCATCCATTGACTTTATCCCCCAATATACCCTTTGAGCAGTGTTTGGGGAAACACTGCTTAAAGAAGGATTGGTGATTGTCTAGGCAATCTTTATATGGTAGATTACGGTTTACCCTTACCTTGATTTCCCAACTCTATAACATACTAATAATTTAAATTATTTTAAGTTGTTTATATTAAAAATTGTTTTCAAAGAAATAATATTTTTAAGCTAAAGATGTCAAAGCAAAAAATAATATTGTATTTATATTTGCAAAGAAGTATTTAAATACAAATACTCAATGGACATAATGTATTCATGTTTCTATATCTGAGACAAAAAGAAGTATAAAGATTAGTGTCTTACATTATATCTAAATCAATTAAACGATTGAAACCTAAAAAAGTACTTTGAAAAAGATTGGAGGATGCCTGGAAGATTTTTGTTCCTCTTTCCTATCCCCCGATAAAGTAACCCAAAAAATATTCCCTCAATATATTCTTTGGATTAGAACGTCTTCCAGGCGATTCTTTACTCACATATCCTACCAGTCACTTTCTCATTGCCCATTTTTTGATCTATTCGTTTTTCTTAGTGGTCTGTGTATTTGCTTTGATCCGTTCATTTGGGTTTGTTCTCTCATTTTCTTGAGATTGGGTCTATTCTCAAACTCTCGTGGGGTTACAATATAATTATTCCTAAACTTATTTAAAATAAATTATATGAAAAATTGGTTGTGAACAAATAATATTCATATGTAAAATGTTTTTTTAGCAAACAACATTTTACATATGAATTATAATTTTTTAGATTCTATGACCTTTTTCAATGGCGGTTAAGAATCTTCCAATTTCGGCAGTTTAAAAGTTTCCAAATCTCAATACTTAAGAAAAATTTAAGGATTGGGGAAAATGCTGAAAGTGGAGAAATGGCTTTTGACACGAGATATCTTAACAAGAAAACCGCTCCAGAATCACATAAACGTCCGCCAAAAACAGGTAAACTTGATCCATAAAAACATTACTTACAGGAAAAGATTAACGAAGATTCCTATACTGCTGCTCGCCTATTTCTTGAAATCAAAGAAATAAGTTATGATGGTGGGATGACCATAGCTAAAGATTTGATCAGAGAAATAAGACCTAAGCAGGGAGTAACTGCAATACTCCGCTATGAGACAAAACTAGGTGTTTAAACTAAGGTTGATTGGAGAGAAGTAGGAAAGGTTGAAACAGATGGGAATCTCAAGAAACTTTTCTGTTTTAGTATGGTTTTTGGATACTCAAGAATGAAATATGTAGAATTCACTGAGCACTGATAAACCTATGCTTATTCAGTGTCATTTAAATGCGTTTCAATACTTTGGTAGATATACGCAAGAAGTTCGGTTCCGTTGCAAAAAATTTCTTCTCATACTTTGAGGCTATAATTGGTACCTTTATGTGTTATTTTTCTGAATGATATTATTGGTTAACTTACCCCATTGTGAATTTTTTCACTTGTTTTGTAAAATAACCAAATTTTTTGCAACAGAACCATATTTTTACCAAGCAGTTGACTCAAATGGAAATACAATTGATTTCATGTTAAGTGCAAAAAGAAATAGAAAAGCAGCGAAGAGATTCTTTAAGAAAGCTTTGAGTTCTAATCATAATCAAATTCCAAAGATAATAACTGTCGATAAAAATCCAGCTTATCTACCTGCTATAGATGAACTGAAAAACGATAGGATGTTACCTAAAAACGCAGGAATTCGACAAATTAAGTATTTGAATAACATTATAGAACAAGATCATAGATCTATAAAGCGAATCGTTAATCCAATGTTAGGATTTCAGTCTAACAGAGATTGATTATAAAAATGGAACATATAAAAGTCATAAAAAACATATTTTCCCTGTAAACAACTGTATTTTTGCAGGGAATCTTAAATTTCATTACACAATTCCGGTCATATTATAGCAAAAATACAGTACTTTTCTGAAAAAGTGAGTGAATTTTCTCAGGTTACCCCTCTCCAGAGTAAACAAGGTTATGGTAAAACCGTTCATTTTTCTAAAACTCTAATTTTACAGGATGTTCTTATACGAACTTTATGTCATAAAACGTTGGTATTTTGCCTATGCGAGTGTAAGCCCAATTGTTACACATTATATCAGAATTTTCTTGATTCCTTCGATAAACCCCCATTAAATGCAAAAAAATACTAGGAAACAATCATGAACCTTTGGTTCATGCATGAAGCATGAAAAACAGCATCATATATGCAGTTTTTCATAGAAAACACATAGACACTTTTCTTAATGTTTCTTGATACCGGAAAGAAATCGTAGCTTTGAATTTTATAATATTTGTTCA
>DASXVB010000094.1:0-4753 GCA_036504475.1 Methanosarcina sp. | reverse complement strand
CATGCGTATACCTGCAGAAAGGCACTGAAAGACGTGCTGGGAGGAGAAGAGGATGCGTAAGAGCGTTCACCACGCAATCGTTTTTCCAGTGAAACGCCGCCCAAGGCTTCGCGCCGGAGGAGCCAGACCCGCAAAACCTGCTCCTGTAAAGGTGCATTCCATAGATAAATACAATTTTCCCACAGGCAAGGACTACTTTTTTGATACCAACATCTGGCTGTATATCTACGGCCCAATTGGCTGGCCTGATCAGCTATCGGACTCTTATTCCAGAGCCTTAAAAGCAATCCGAAACTCCGAAGGCACGATTTACATAAACTGCATGATAATTTCAGAATTCATCAACGCCTTCTCCAGAATAGAGTTCAAACAACAGACCGAGTTTACGAGGTTCAAGGAATTTCGAAACTCTCTGGCCTTCCGAGCAATTGCCCAGGAAATAGCTTACAACGTAAGAAAAATCCTCAAAAGTACTCTTGCCTGCGATCCTGAACTGCAGGCTATAGACATTCCTGAGGTTATGGACATGTTCGAGCAGGGAAAATACGATTTCAATGATCTTCTCTTTGCCCAGATTTGCCGCGCAAAGGATATGGTTTTTGTAACCCATGACAAAGATTTTAGCGAGTTAGGAGTTGAGATCCTGACCGCAAATGAGAAGCTAGTGGATGTGGGGAGAGAAGGGAGAGAATAACATACAGTTTAAAGTCTGGCTTCAAGAATCTGATGATGGAGGCTATACCGGCCCAGCGCCTTAAAATTCCTGCCGCTCTCCGCGAAGGAGAGACTAAAGAAGAGGCTCTTGAAAACATTAAGGAAGCTATCCAGCTTGTTCTGGAAGTGACCGTGAACAGCGCAGGTTCTGAGTGAAATTGCCACCGTGGAGATTTCGGCTGGCTAAATCCTTGAGCTGGAAAAAGATTTAGCTCTTTTTAAGTTTAACACTATTCTATCTTTAAAAAACAATTAGGCTTTTTATAAGTTCGATCCACTCATCTCGTGTAATTTTTGTATCTTTGATTATTTTGTTGATCATTCCTTTTCCGATCTTATCTGTGGGATGTACAGGGACTATTGTGATCCTTCCATCTGGATGCCGTAAAAACAAGTGACTACCTTTTTGTCTTATCTGCTCAAAACCCATACTTTCAAGTGCTTTTATGACTTTTTTGCTGGGAAGAGGCATTATTTTATCCATTCAAACCTCAATTTTGACCTTCTGTATCCCAACAAAGTCAAGGTGTTCCTTTTCTCCCTCTTCAGTTTCAACCTCAAGGTACAGTTCAATCGCTTCTTTTATTCTCCTATTTAATTCGTCAAGAGTTTCTGCCTGCGTATGACATCCCGGAAGTTCAGGCACAGAAGCTACGTAAACTCCATCTTCATCCTGTTCAATTACAACAGTAAATTCTCTCATTGATTTGCCTCTTCTTTCAGATATAAATCATATTCCAATGATTTTATTTATAGCTGTGTTAACTTCCTCGTTTACTCTTTGCATGTCTGTTTTCAGGAAGAAAAATCTACAGAAAAGCTAATTTCAAAGAGATGGTCAGATATATTCATGTAGAATATATTTCCGACGCTTACTGCTCTTCTCTCCCCATCTACTGTTTTTTCCAAAATCATAAGATCTTCAAACCGGGTTTCTAAATGCAAAATTTTTGATAGCGACCAGGAATAAGTAAAATGCCCTATTTATTAGATTTAGGAGATGGTTATATAATTTACAGAAGCTCATGAAATCATCAAAGAACAAATTTTTTTGTCAAAATATCCATTTTTGTTACATATTCTTTCAAAACATATATAGACCATAGCTTTTTTCTTGAAAGCTTTGGAAAAAATCAAAGAATATATTAATTAAATAAGTTCTTCTGTAGTACATGCTACTTTTCAAAAATTCAGTTAAAACAATGGAAGGCGTTCTCAATAACGCAAAACATGCTACAGATGGAAAACCACATGACGTAAAGTCGGGCGATATAATATTGATTGCTCAAACTAAAAGTACGCTTCCGCATGGACAAAAGCCAATTAGATGGATAATGAATTTTGTATCCTGCGAGGAAGACATAAACAATTTAAGTGATAAAATATGGGGAAAGCATTGGCGGTATATAATTAACGGGGAAAACATAAGACCCGTTGAACCTTTTGATATAAACGAAGTAAAAGTTACTTCTAAAAATTATGATACAGTTCAAACTTTTGCTGTAATAGAGCCTGAAGATGAAGATAAGATATTGAATTGGATATCTGAAGCTGTAAGTACTTATGTATCTAGTAAAACTGCTATATCTGAAGAATTTAGGGAAGGAAAAACTCTGGATTACGATGAACGGATTCAAAAATTGGATATTAAATACAGAAATACTCCAGAATTTAAAGAAACTATTACTGGATTGATTCAAAGACCTTCCTTATTGTCTAACGCGATTAAAGAAAAATATGGCTACAACTGTATGATATGTGGATATCCGGGATTTTTGAAAAAGAATGGTGAGAAATATGCAGAAATTCACCATATGATTGAATTAAATCAAAAAGCACCGAAAACGCTTCAGAGCTGGAATTTATTAGTTGTTTGTCCACTGTGCCATAAAAAGATGCATTACGCTGATGTGAAATCAGACTTTTTAGATCCAGGATGGAAGATAACTATTGATGGCGAAGAGCATATTATTAAGTAAATCTTTATTTTTGGTATTCAAATCAGACTTCTACAAAACTTTTGTAAATATTTAATTTAAAGGTAGTTCCTACTTGATCTTAACATAATTCCCCAACTCGAGCCAATTGAAACATTTTCTGTGTAACTTCTGGTGGATTAGCCTTTTTATTTCTTTTTTAGCAAATAAACAGAAAGCGTTTCTGACCGATTTGTTTATATACTGAGATGATATGTATAGTGAGCCATTAACTATTTAGATACCGCTAATTTCTGAGAACTTCTGGCCATTTTCCGGATCATGTTTTTGATTATCAGGAGCCTGTAGCTGCTGGAATATAAGGGACGGGTCCAAGTACGGAAGCCTATGGAAGCTCGGAAATTTCATCTTGAAAGGGAAACGCTAGTGCTGTGCTGAGAGCACCACAAACCGCGGCGGGCGGCACAAAGTCTGTGCAAAAGCGCTGAAGGTCATTCATGCTCATTGATTAAGGAAAAAGCTCACCCGAGCTCCGGAATAAGAAACTGATAGGCTTGAGGGCCACAGGATAAACCAAGCAGCATGCAAAAATCAATAAAATACAAAAAATTATAAAATTGAACATTACTTCGGAGGAATCACTTGGCAAGAAAGAAAGTACAGAGAAAGCTTGACGGATGGAAATCCAAGGAATGGTATAATATTGAAGCGCCTGCTTATTTAAACAGAGCTATTGTCGGTAACACTATGGCAGGAGAGCCTTCCCTGCTTGTAGGGCGCAAGATTGAAACCACTGTTGGTGAACTTACCAACGATATGACCAAGAATAACACAAAGGTCATCCTCAGGGTCAACAATGTTGTCGGAGACACAGCAACTACCGACCTCATGGGCCATGAACTCACAACCGATTATGTTAGGTCAATCGTGAAGAGGCAGACCTCAAGGATCGATGCCAATATCGATGTTAAAACTAAAGACGGCTATGTCATCCGTGTAAAGCCCACCTGCTTCACCATTAAAAGGGCACGCTCAAGCCAGATCAAAGCCATCAGGGAAATGATGGTTGGTATCGTCAAAAAGCGTGCATCTGAATCTGATTTTGAGACCTTTATGCAGGAAGCAATCCTTGGCAGGCTCTCAGCAACCATTTACAGGCAGGCCAAATTCATTTATCCGCTCCGCAGAGTCGAAATCAGGAAAACTCAGGTTGAAGCCACTCCAGCAGCACCTGCTGTACCCAAACCTGCAGCAGCTTAATTTCATTCTGGTATAATATCAAGAAGCAGGGGAAAATCCGAAAGGATTTTCTTATATCTTTTTTTAGTTTCTTTTATTGTCCTAATTTTGTATCTTAGTCTTTTTTAACTCCTAACTCTACTTTACCAGCATGTGGGAGAAAACCCTAAAGTGTAATTCGGGAGAGTTCCAGGTTTTTAATCATTTCTTTTTTAGGCCTACAGCCGATACTTTTGAAGTTTTTCCTATTAATGAGGCTGCTGCTGACCTGTCGCTGAATCTGCCGCTGAGCGGTTTACAGAAGCCTTTTCCTTTTTGATTCCTTCAGTTCCCGTTCCTCTCTTTTTCCAATATTTTCGGCCTTCTTTGCAGCGCCGGTTTACACAGAACTCTTCCTCAGTGCTTTCGCCTTCTCTTTTTAGTTTGAACAGCTTCCAACCACAGGTTTCACATGTCTTGTCAAGTATAGTCAGTTTGACGGTTTTCGGAACTGAATGAGTGTACCCGCAGCGCTTTGTGCAGCCCAGGAATCGTGTATCTTTAAAGGTGATCAGAAACATGCTTCCGTCACATTCCGGGCAGGGGCCGACAGTTTCGGGGGGGTAACATTCCTTTTCAAGATCGCAGGTAAAACAGGGGCCTATGCCCACAGCCCAATTATACTTGTTTCCTACTTTCAGGACTGCTACCCCTTCTTTCTTGCACTCTTTGCTCCTGAGTACGGTCAAAGCCCCGGCTTTTGGTAGAGGATACGAATTTCTACAGTCAGGATAGCCTGTGCAGCCAACAAAGCGGCCTGAATCCGTTTGCACGATCCTGAGCACATGTCCGCAAGCCTTACAGGTTCCTATGTAGTTTTTCTT
>DASXVB010000093.1:0-14792 GCA_036504475.1 Methanosarcina sp. | reverse complement strand
GCTTCAAGAGGGCTGGCTCCATTGCCCTTTTCTTCAAAGTATCTTTCCATCATGAGGATTGAGTATTCACATCCGATTCCAAGAATCAGCGCTCCGAGGGTTGCGGTCATGGGAGTGTAGTCAATCTTCAGGTAAGTCATTACTAATCCGGACCAGCCAGTTACCATAAACATTGGGATAATCGGAACAAGAGCCTTTAACCAGTCTCTGTAAACAACTAAAAGACCTCCCAATACTAGGAGAAGCCCAATGTAGGTCATTTGAACCCTTCCACTTGTAAGAGCGCCTATAACCTGAGTAAAGACCACGGAACTTCCGGTGATGGTTACTGCAGTACCCGGAGGAGCCTGCATCCATTGAATATCCTGTTTTACATTATTTGTCAAATCTTGAATTCCGGTCATCCCAATCTCTTTCTGGGCATTACCAATATTGAGATTTAAAAGAAGCATGTTTTTGCCGTAAATGTATTGGGATTTCTGGGATTCCGGAATTTGTGCATAGACAGCTTCAATCTCATCACGGCTATCCGGGATTGTGCCACCGTTGTATTGTTTTACAAGAGTTACAATGCTTGAAGCGCTGTCAATATGTGGTCTTTGGGTTTCATGTTCGCTGAATTTATCTACCCAATTTAGAATTGTAGGGTCCGCATTATCGTTAACTTTTATAATCAGATTAAGCTGATCGGTTCCACCCATGATATCTTTTAGATGATATAGGTTTAGAAGAGCAGGCATGTCCTGAGGAACAAAAGCCTGAGTATCAGTCTGGATGCCCACTGACTCATCGGCATAGAGACCTCCAATGCAGAGTAAAGTTGCAATTCCGATAACAACTACATTGTATTTTATTGTAAAATCGGTAAGTTTCCTGAGGAGATCTCCTATAAATCGGGGTTTTTGCTTCTTGGGAGAGACATTCTCAACTTTTGTTTCTTTCTTTTTCTGTCTCTTTTCCGAGATATTGTCAAAGAGAGATACGGTTATTACGCCAACAAAAAGAGCTGCAAGGTAGCACATTATTATGCCAATCGTGAGAAGTTTCCCAAAATCCTGAATCATTGGAACTGTAGATGTAAATAAGGAAACGAAACCAAGACCAGTCATAGTAAGAGCTATAAGGACTGCAGGCCCAGTATGTTTTACCGTATTTATGATAGCTTTAGATTTATTTCCTTCTTTACGCAATTCTTCTTCAATCCTGTTATGGAACTGAATTGCGTAATCGATGCCAAGCCCTATCAATACCGGAAAAGCTGACATTGAAACCATAGACAGCGGAATTCCCAAAAAGCCCATGGCTCCAAAAGTGTATATAATTCCAAGCAGGACAATAGGCAAAGGCAGCCATCTCCAGCGGACATGTCCGAAGACTATGAACAGCACAATGAGCATAAACAAGCCAGCAAGTCCAAGCAAGGGTCCCATACTCGAAGTCATTTGAGTGTTCATCGCGATCATGAAGGCAGGATCGCCTGTCACTATGACATTGTATCCAGGAGGAAAATCAGCAAGTTTGACATCATCTTGTGCAGCCTTCAAAACCTCTTTTTTCTTATCATCTGTTACAGATCCAACCATTCCTACAGAAACTACCGTATGTGTATTATCAGGAATCAGTTGTCCAAATATACTCGGATATCCGTCAATAATTTTCTTGACTTCTGCATCTGTATCCGGTATCCGGGACTTACCTGTCATTTGATAGTTTATTTTCTTAATGTAATCAGCAGGACTTGTTGTCGTTTTAACTCCTTCAGTAGAGTTAAGCTGATATTCAAGCCGATCTATGGCTTGCATTACCTTTGCAGATCTTACGTCATTTCCTTCTACTATCACTATAATAGATTGAGTTTGAAATAACTTCTGGTAAAGGTGATCATAGTCCTGATACAAAAGAGAATCTTTACTAACAAAGGTATCTGTCCCAGATTTCATAGTGATTTTCTGTGCACCCTGGGCTGATAACAAGATGAGAAGGAAAAAGACCACAAGTATGGTCAAGCGGTTATTCTGGATGAATACCCCAAGTTTTTCAAAAACGTTCTTAATGGCAGATTCCTCTCATTATATTTTTAATATATATTAAAACATGTTAACTTATAGTAGTTATTATTCCTTATATAGATATAATACGTATTTTATTTTTAAACCCCTCTTTAAATGTAAAGATACGTTAAAAGCAAATGTGTAATCATAGAACTCAATTACTGAATTAAGATTTCTAACTTTTCTCTGTATCTGGTGTTTATGTGAGTTTATATGTAGAGTTTATCACAGACCTCTTGGTAAAATATCATATTTCACAGACACTTTAAAGCTTTAACAGATTAAATTTGCAAAGCATTTTTCTGAGTCTAATTTGGTCTGCTTTCTACTGGATGATAGGTAATAAGCAGAAAAGATTTAAATCTATTGTTACTATAGGGGTAACAAATGTTCTCGCAACTTAATCCTCAATTAATTCAGAATCTTGAAAAGCTTGGGCTAACCGAAAACGAAGCCAAGGCTTATGTTGGACTTGTCAGTTTGGGAGAAGCTACAGCTCGCGAAATTCATGAGCTTACAAATGTTCCGAGAGCTAAAATCTATGAAATTCTTAAAATGCTTGCGAAAAAAGGCTATCTGGAAGTGAGACAGGGATCTCCAACGTATTTCCGGGCAGTTGATCCTAAGAAGGTAATCGGAGAGATAAAAGATGAATTCTTAAACTGCGCAGTCGAGACACTTGGTCTGCTTAACGAACTGAGCTATGAACTTCCAAAGACTTCTCCTGTATGGTATATTCAGAGTGACTGGGGAATGAAAAACCGGATACGTGAAATCATGAGTAGGGTAAGAGAAGAATTGATTATTTTCTCGTCCAGTCCTGAGTTTCTGAAGGAGTTTGAGCCGGAAATAAAAAAACTAGAGAAAACTTGTAATCTAACTCTCATCGTTGATGAACTTGAGAGGTTCAGGTCACTTTCTTTTGAGTTCAAAGAAACCAATAAAGAGTTTACGGATTTCATGAATAATATTGTAATTGATGGCGTCCAGTATAAAGAAGAATTTTTTATGATTGCCGATGGAAAAGAATCAATAGGGGTTCACAGTGCCGGGAACAAAAGAGAAGCAGTGATAATCAAACTGCCGATTGTCTCTTATATGCAGAAAATGATCTATGAAAGGGTGCTTGAGCCAAGTTTTGTCAAAAGAGATCGGTAACTAGCCTTATCGGTTAGAATTCTTTGATTTCTCTCAGAACCTCGTAATGCTTCTATGAGTATTGCTTAAAGCAGGGATTTCCTATCTTTTTTAAAGGTTATTTTTTCTAGAGTTATTTTCTCTTGAAGATAGAATAAACTCGGTTGGACACGATTAATATAATTGGAAAACAATCTTTCTATAAATATAATCAGGAAATAATCTTTCTATAAGGTTTCTCATAAGCTCAATTATGGAAATCACAGGTGTATGAAATGAACCAAGTAAAGATTGGAAACGTTACTATTGAGTGGTTGGGTCACTCTGGTTTTTTACTTGAGGGGGATGGCAAAAAGATTTATATTGATCCCTATGATCTCAGTGAAGAGCCAGCTTTTGATGATAAAGCTGATATTCTATTGATAACCCATGAGCATTTTGACCACTGCAGCCCTGACGATATCCGAAAGGTCCGGCGGTCGGACTCGACCACCCTGATCCCTGAAAACTTATCCCTGCAATTTAGGGGAGATTCAAGGAGGATTGCTGAGGGAGATGTGCTAGCTGATGGACTTGAAATTAAGGGAACCCGTATTGAGGTAGTGCCGGCTTATAATCTCGATAAACCCTATCATCCCCGTGGATCTGGAGTGGGATATATAGTGGAGCTTGGAGGAATCAGGATTTACCATGCAGGAGACTGCGATTTCTTTCCGGAAATGAAAATGATCAGGGCTGATGTAGCTCTTTTGCCTATCGGGGGCACTTATACTATGGACGAAGAAGAGGCTGCCAGCGCAGCTGCGGCCATATCCCCAAAACTCGTAATTCCAATGCATTACGGGAAACCAGAAGTAACGGAAGGAGATCCCGAAAAATTTAAAGCTCTTGTACACGCCAAGAACCCTGATATTGATGTGATTATTCTTAATTCATGATCTCAATTTTAAAGAAGCTTCAAAGATCGAATTTTGAAACAAAAATGCAGGATCGGTCAACCCATGTCCAAAGTAGCAAGAAAACAACAGAAAAATCTAATTCAGGTTATCGCAACTCAGCGAATGTGGCGACTTTTTGAGCTTGCAAAAAGGGAGCATGAAGAGCATCCTGAACGCAGCGAGCGCTATGTGCAACTAATCAGGAATATTTCTATGAGAAACAGGATGAGTATTCCGAGGGAGATTAAAAGCAGAATATGTAAACACTGCTATGCATTTCTCGTGCCAGGAAAAAACGCCCGTTACAGGCTTAAAGAAGGATATATCGTTGTTTCTTGCCAGCGTTGCGGAAAAGAAATGAGATATCCCTATAAAAGACTAAAATAATGGTTAGCTAGGATTATAATGGCTGCTTGGAACTTACATTTAAATATTCAGGACGTCTAAAATTTCGTAAATTTTTTAGGGTTCCTCAAATCCTCTTAATATCTATTAACCAACAATATTAACATTAAGTTTTGGCAGGACTCTCCTGACCTCGCATCTTTTTGATGGCTGAAGCTATCTGTTTTGCAACAACGGATTTTGGACCCTTATCATCTACAAGTACTCTCCCGCTTACTTCCCACCATGATTTGGGATAGGCTTTTTCAGGCTCTACTTCTGGATTCAAGCCAAGCTGCCTAGCTGCTTCTTTTATCTCATTAAGTTGTGGTTCCTTTATCGCATTCTTTCGGGAGATAATTCTGCCACTGCTCCTTGACTTTGTCTGGTCTAGATATATTGGCCAGATTACAAGTTTTCCCTTATCTCTCATCATCATGTTATCTTCGTCCTTATTTGCTGTCATGCAATTTAAAACTGCCCCGGAAGCCTTAGCAAATCGAGAATATTTTTCTTATATATAAAAATTTTAGAGTTTTATTTCTATACTATTGAACCTGAAACCTGTAATTATTTATCTTCCCCCGATAAGTTCTGCATGGTGCTAATATACATGATTCCATCGTTTACAATTGATGAAAAGGTAAGAGCTTATATCAGGAAAAACGGGCAGGATTTCAGGCTTTGTACATCTCCTGAAGGTCCTGTACTTCTCCCACTTGGTACAGCTGAACCCAAGCCTTCAGATCTTAAAATCCTGATCGGTAGCAATATTCTTTATGTTTCCAAGCTTCAGGCAAAGTACATAAAGAAAGTTGATTGGACTATGGTGGAAAGGTCTCAGAATTTTTCAGGGGATCTTAATATCTGAACTTCTGTTACTTTCCGAGCTTACTTGTTTTATTTGAGAAAGTAAGTTTTTTGTAATATTTCGTAGAGATGTCTGTCCGCGTTGTTTATTAAGAAGAATTGCATGGTATTTTTTGGTCAAGCGCAACCGTTGCACCGGTTGATCACGCCTCTGAATTAGGTTTTCGATCAAACCTTTTCAAAAAGGTTTGTGGTCAAGCTTTCTTCCGGAAAGGTTGTGGTCAAGCCTTTTTTAAAAAAGGATATGTTGCTATCCGTGTTATTTATAAAGAAGAGGGCGCATAGGGTAAATGTTGACCTGTCCCAAATCCTGCACAGGTTTTACTCAAAAGAGAGGAAAATTGCCGCAGGATAAAAAAGATCGCTTCAAGCTCAAGGGAGAATTTGTCTGTGAAAATGAGAACGAAAATTGTGTTTATGCTCCTTGCTCTGCTGGTGGTCTTTGTATCGGGCTGCATGGAACAAAAAAAGGAAATTGTTGTAGATAAACCTGGCAACATCTCTAATTATGAATTTAAGGTTTTTCTAAATGAATCGGGTAATCAGACGCTTGAAAATACTACCACATACTATTTGCTGAAAGATAGTACAAAGGTGCAGGTTGTAAATATGGTAGTGAATACCAGCAAGCTTGAGATTTATCCCCCTGATACTCTAGACGGCGGTTCCGAGGATAATCCTATCCAAAATTTTGTACTGCTTGTAGATCCTGCAAATGAGACTATAGCAAACTCGCAAACTTTTCAAGAGCTTTCCAGCAGAAATGAAACTTCGGCTGTTAATTATACTCTGACTCAAGAAGTTAGCCAAGGTATGAAAATTATAAACCTGGAGTTCAAAGAGCCGGTAACAGGTTTTATTGCGTATACGCTTGATAATCCGGGAGCTCAGAGCTTTTCTTTCCTTAAACCTGACTCCGAATTCGTCCGCGTAGTGCTCCCCGAGGGATACGTCACTGGCAACAGGGTATTCGGGATAGCAAGGCCTGAACCTTCAAGTGTGACCTTTGATGAAAAAGGAAGACAAACTCTCCTGTGGATCTCCTCGAAGATGGGAGATCGGGAAGAGGCTATTCAGGTAAAATACTACACCCAGTCGGCGCCTCTACTATTCTCAGCCGCAATTATAGTTCTGATCTTTGGAGTTGGCCTTGTGCTTTTGCATTATGCCAGAAGTAAAAAGGAACTTGAGGCTGTTAAAGGAATTCTGGATCTCGAAAAAGAATATGGAGAGAACCGGCGAAAAAGAAAATAATCCTGCGAGGACTATAAAATATATTTAATAATTCTAGTCAATGAGCTGATCCCAAAACTCAGAATTACGCTCTTAAATCTCGAATTTGAATAATCAATCGATCTTCCAATTATGAAATTAGTTCTGAAATTCTTGATGTTCAAATAGGATCGATTATTTGGGATGAGCTCAATACTATATTTTCTAATTTCTTTTTAACTTACCAGTACTTTGTAAAAGCAAGTAGCAGTCAGAACTTCTCTATTCGTCCTCAGAATGTCCTTTTCGCTTAATGGCAGAACATATTTTAAAGCTAATTAAAGATTTAAAGATAGAAGAGAAGGACACATAACAGAAGAATGAGCTTATTCTCAGTCCCACGGTTGAGTTTTTAAAGCAGGTCATTTCAAAAACTGAGTTTTAAAAGTGTCTCAAATCGCTTCTAAACAACTCTCTATTTGCCTATGAGGCGGGAGTTTGAGTTTTGGTCTTAATCTCCTTTGACATATTAACAAAATGAAAATCGGAAAAACAATTACAATCCATCATGTGCAATAAAAGAACACTAAAATGTTGCTATAATCTATGTAACAGGTATCTATGTAACAGGTATCAAAAACTACAGGAAACAATCCTTAAAACGAGAAAAATAGCAATGTTTTCCTAAAAAGTTGCTGTCCGGCAAAGGTTTTATACTTTTAATTTGAGGTCAAAATCGAATGCAATCTTCAATGTAATAACGCTTAATATACAGAATTAATGCTTTAATGCTATTGTTTATTAGCTTTTTTACTCTTCAATGTAATAACGCTTAATATACATAATTGATGCTTTAATGCTATTGTTTATTAGCTTTTTTACTGTTCATGTCAAAATTTAGACATGGTTTATAGAACCTAAAAAATTGTTTTTAAGTCCTATAAACCCTATCTAAAAAGCCTTTATCATATATGTGGGTAAAGATGTGTATCGAGGTTTTTATCGCTTCTGCAACTCAAGATAGGTTATGGTCTAGGCTCTGGTGCAGGTTTGGTTACTGGTTTCTTAACAACTGTGGTTACTGGCTTCTTAACAACTGTGGATACTGGCTTGGTTACTGGCTTGGTTACTTGTTTGTTATCGTTGTCGAATTTCTTGACATCTTTATTTACTGCATTTGGTGTTGCGCCTACTGTTGCAGCTGTCACTGACATTACAAAACAGAGTGCCAGCAAAATACCGAGTATTTTTTTTATTTTTAACATTTTTTTAGCCTCTAAAGATTTCAATAAACCCATAATTTTCGACTGGTTGTTCATATAATATGTACGAACCATTTGTTTTAATCAAGGTTTTATCGAAATTCTTTTTATTGATCAGTTTAGGACTATGCAGACGAAACGAAAAAGCAAATATAGCCACCTATAATAATTTTTGTTATTTCAATTGCATAAGTCCTATTTAGATCAACTTAGTCTCATTGACTCTGTGTCAACAACCCCTAAATCAGCTAAATAAAATATAATCATACTTGTGTACGTAAAGCTTTATAGAAATTGTATTTTTAAACATACTTTATTTGATATTTAATCTTAAAAAACCATAATAATTATATGTTTGATACTTATTAAGGTTCATTTAAAAAGTATCTACTAAAAGAAATCATATTTAACTTTTATTCTCCAATTTATAGACTTTATCTCAGATATTTCCTGATAATTTCTATAATTAATTCTTATTTTTTCCTTTAACCATCAATTATCTATTTTTTTAAAAAATTAAAACAAATAATGTATGATATAATGAAAATACCTTTTATTTACGTATCATTTTTCCATTAGTATCTTTTACCAATATATTTTATTCCAATCAATCTATTCAATCCTTCATTCTACTTTTTGAGTTGAAAAACGCAAGTGTTTCTTTGACGCTAAATATTACATATCGACAGTAACCTAGATATTTCTATGATTATGGAGTAGTAAAAATTGACACAGCAACAAACAGTGTTACAGCTACAATGCATGAGGTAAATAATCCTGCAAGGATTTTCCTTCATATGTTAGATTCCAATAAACTCTTGTTCAGTGTTCATAAATTATTTATGACAGTTTGCCCTATTTTCTGGTTGATGAAAGCCTGGAAAAAAATTCGGTATAAATATCTTTTTTCATCAGAACCCGAATCTGAGGCCGTTACTCCTGTTGTTGGTTCTCTCCTTATGTTGCTGATTTTGGTCGTACTAGCAGGTGTGATTGCTATCTGTTTTTTTAATATTGCCGGTGAAGGCACAAACTCCCAACCATTGTTGGCAAGGATTTCACTTGAATCATGCGAGGGAGGATTTTTTAGTGAATCTAAAGATGAGAAAGCCACGCTTAAGAATAACACAATAATACTTTTGCATGAAGGAGGAAGTCCTCTCCCTATTGATGCTGTTTCCATAAAGATTTCAGGATATGGAAACTCTTATAAGGGCGTTGCTGACGGAAATGGAACAAAGGTTGTAGGAAATGCAGAGGTCTTTTACCAAAATCTGAGTTCGACAGGAAAAAATACCAAATATAAGTCTAAAAACAAAGAAGTACTCAGTGATAATTTATGGAGCGTTGGAGAGAAGTTAACACTACATGGAGACGACAGTGCTATAGGCTCTATTAGTTCCAGCGTTAAAGTAAGTGTGAATGGAGACAGTGACACCTCAGATAATTACGGCTTCAAGGTAGGCTCTGAAATTACTATAAAAGTTATTGACGTTAAAAATAGAAATGTCATTGCTGAACAGAAAGCTATTGTAAAACATTATGAAGGTTAAAATTGAGAGAAAAGAAGTCCCTTTTTAGGAGATCTCTTCTTAATTTCAAGGAATTTCTCTTTTTAATTATTTTTCTCCACATATTAAATGATACTGATAGTTGAAAGCTATCCGTTTTCGGGAAAATATCATCTTCTTCTGGATTTTGATGATTTCTTTTAGGTCCATATCTTTTACGTTTTTAACCTTGCAGCCTTGTTGACGTACTCAAGTGCCTTTTCCGTGGGCTCCTTATGGTTATTCGCTATTGAATTCTCTGGAGTAATGTCCTTTATGGTATTTCGTCTCTCAACAATCAAAGTGCATAAATCACTTACAAGTCTCCTTGCCGTTGTTTCCAGAAAACATCATATCAAACCCTATATTAAATTATATGACTTTTAAGGGTTCTTATGATTAGTATTCCAATTATTAAAGGATAGATCTGAAATTGGATATCCCCTAAAGCTTCTTTTATAAATTCGAGTTTTATAATACCATAATATATGTAAGTATCCTTATATTTTTTACAGCTAATTTCTGGTATGTCAGCCGTCAACGGTTGGCAAGACGATCAGAAGACAATAGGACTTATGCTTTGAACTGAGAAAATAGTAGCAAAAATATTAATCATTTAAAGCAATCATGGCAGATTCTTCGTGCTTTATTTTGAACCTCATATGCGTAAGTCCTTTGCAGATACAAAAAACCTCAACAATAAAATTATACTAGATTATATAAATATATCAAATTAAAAACAAAAATGAGGATTAATACTATGAAACAAACATTTGACGGAATAAAAAAGCTCATGTGTATGTTTACACTGGTCTTTTTTGTAATGTCATTGACAGCTGCATCAGTAAGTGCAGGGTCAAATGATACATATAAAGTAGAGAAAGCAAAGTTGGATACAGAGAAGGCTACGTTAGAGAAAGAAAAAATAGTAATATTAAAAGAGAAGGCTACGTTAGAAAAAGAAAAGCAGAATTTAGAAACACAGAAGAAAAAAGTGAGCAATAAAACTGGCAAAGAATATCAGAACTGGCTCAACAGTTATAACAGCTTCCTAACCAAATATAACACATGTCTAAGCAAATATAAGGCATGGGAAACCAAGTACAATAACTGTTTAAACAAATATAATGTACTCGAAAAAAACTATAAGAAATAAAAATAGATGAGAATCAGCTATAAATAAACCTAAAAAGATGACTATAACCACAAAACAGTGTGCAGATTTTCTGTAAACTCATAAATTTCGAGAAGCTACTGGATAGAAAATTCGATGTATCCAGATCAATTTCATCCGTAGCGTACAAAAACTTAACTTTGAATTTACAGCAAATTTGCGACACTGCCAAGTAATATCCTTCTAGGATTACGCGCTTGAGGAACAAATAAAAGCACACATAGATCTGTCATGAATCTTTTTATTCTGACAGGTTAATGTTTCATGCTATTGATTTTTCAGTTCAAGTGCGTAATTCCTACTTAAATATGCGCTCTTTTATTATAAATATATTCACACTTTCCCACTCTTTTTCCTATTACGTACATATCATTGAAATTATATTCTAAGTCTACCTAGTTGTTCTAGATTTGGAATATCTGAGTTTTTTTCTGTTGAACTTGTTCTCATTATTTTCTTTCTTTGCCTTTTTTCGGATCTGATGCGTTAAGTTACAGTCCGGCTCTTTCAATCATTAAATCTGCCACATGTTTTGCATCCTTGAAAGGGAAATCTTTTTCAGTAATTAGGTTTTCTGCTTCTCTTGCAGTAACTTCAACGTCACCTATCATGCATGTAGTGTCCAGCCCCTCGGGTAAGGCAGCAATCAACTCATCCTTCGTGTTTATGGGAAATTTTGCATATTTAAGTATTGCAAGGATCTGTTCATATACTTCTTCCTTTACGTTCATCTTTTCCCTCCTATACTGGTCTTTTTTCGAGTCCTACAGCTGACATTTAACATAAAAGCTTTCTAGATACCTTTTTTTCCATAAATTTCAGCTTCGTTATACTGTTTTTAAGTTCAACTTTAACGCCCAAGCTTATGCCTCTAATTTTCCTACGAATCTCCCGGTCAGAGCAATGACTAGCAAGGACATTAGAATAAGGATTAAAACCAGCACTTGGGCAAGTTCGTTATTCCCTGACTGAAAAGCGTTGTATATTGAGATAGACATTGTGTTCGTTTTCCCCGGGATATTTCCTGCCACCATTAGGGTTGCTCCAAATTCCCCAATAGCCCTTGCAAAACTGAGTACTAGTCCTGCAAATATTCCTTTTTTTGCAAGTGGGAGCGTTATTAGGAGGGCAGTTTCAATCTCACCTCTTCCAAGGATGTAGGCTGTATATTCAAACTCCTTATCAACTGCTTCAATGGCCGCTTGTGCCGTTCTCACCATAAGAGGGAGAGAAACAATATAAGCCGCAATGACTGCAGCCTGCCAAGTAAACATGATCCCAGTTCCCAGAAAAGCGAAAATCAAGTGGCCAAGAAATCCTTTTTTCCCTACCAGAATGACCAGAAGATAACCAATTACGGTAGGTGGAAGGACGAGAGGAAGTGTTACCAACAACTCTGCAAGCTCTTTTCCGTGGAAATTAAACCTTGCAAATATATAAGCTATGACTACACCACTACACAGTACCAAGATGGATGATATGGTAGCTATCCATAGTGAGAGAGATAAAGGAAACCATATCTGGTCGAGAACTGAGGTCATGTTGATTCTGTTCTATGGCTATTGGATATATAATTAGGTAGGGTACTAACAGGCAAATTCATATCGATTTTATAAATTTGTCAGGTCTTTCAAATGGCATTAGAAAGCAAAAAGTTTTATGGAGCGTTCTACATTATGGACAAAACAATGGTAAAATAAGTAAAACCTCAGTAAAAACTATCTGAGGTAACTCTCCTTGCAATGGACGAACAGAAAATAAAATAATTAATCTACGGCTATCATCACACTTGAAGCTTTGATTACTGCGTATGCTTCGCTTCCTTCTTTTAACTTCAAATTTTCAGCTGATGTCTTTGTGATGATGGAAGTGATTTCCGCCCCACCTGGTAACTCTATTACAATTTCAGAATTGACCGCTCCGGCAACAATTTTTTTAACCTTACCTTTCAAGACATTGCGTGCACTCAGTTTCATTATTTGATCCTCCACCAAATTTCTATTAGTTATTATCGTATAGATTTGTATATATATGAGCCTTATGAACTTGAGATAAGTTTCTCAATATTTAAGGTTTATATTTGGGAGATGGATGTAGATTATCCATCCAAAAAAGGGGAGTCGATACTTTTTTATATTTAATTGAAAATTTACTTTCAAATGTAAATTCTTTGTATAACATATATAATATTGAAAAAATAATTTGTTTACGATAATAAACGCAGATCTGGAAATCTGCTAACCGGTAAACGACAGCAGGCACTTCGAACACGGTTTTTTTTCTATTGGGATCTGGAAAGTTATGAACTCTCTTGGATTCCCTCACCCGTCTTCCAGGATGCAGGGAAAAGGCATATCCCTTAAACCTGTTGACATTGAAGTACTAGTTCATAAAAATGACATAGTGCTGTGAAATTATTGTGTACTGTTCATCCAGTATGAAATGAGCTGCTATACAGTGCACAAAACAATGTTGAGAGGTCAATAAAATGCAAGACGAGGCGTTACTATCTACTATTTCCAAAAAGTGTACTGACAATACAATACCAATATTTTATACCGGAGAGCAATGAGTATGATTTACAAAAACATAGTCTGTCCTGTCTGTGGGGCTGCCTGCGACGATATTCAGGTTGAAATCAAGAATGGAAAAATTGAAGCTAAAAATGTATGCAAGATGGGAATTTCCAGATTTAACGAGATTACAAGTCCCCAAAGATTTAAACAGCCCCTTCTAAAGTTCAGAGGAAAATTAAGACCGGTTTCCTGGGACGGAGCCCTTCAAATAGCCGCAGATATCCTGACTTCGGCAAAGCGTCCCCTGATTTCTATAGGCAGCGAAACTTCCTGTGAAGCACATGAAGTTGGACTTATGATAGGGGAATATCTGGGTGCGATTGTTGATACAATTGGCAATGGAGCCACAGTGATGGGAACTCAAGAAGCTGGAAAAGTCGGTGCAACTGAGGGGCAGAAGAAAAACAGGGGAGATCTCATTGTTTACTGGGGAACAAATCCACTTGAATCCATGCCCAGGCAGATGTCTAGATATGGAGTTTTCCCTAGAGGTTATTGGACAAAACGCGGGCGTTTTGACAGGACAATCATTACTGTGGACCCAAGAAAAACTCCAACTGCTAAAGCTTCTGACCTGCATGTGCAGCTTAAACCCGACTCTGACTATGAGCTAATAAGTGCTCTCATAACGCTTTTACATGGAAAAACTCCTCATCCCTCGGTAGCAGAAATCACAGGAGTGCCCATTTCTGTTATGGAAGAGATGCTAGATATGATGAAGAATTGCAACTTTGGGACTATTTCGATAGGAGTTGGATTGTCTTCATCTCTTGGGAAGTACAGGAACACTGAAATTGCCATGAACCTTGTGAAAGAGCTGAACAATTATTCCAAGTTTACCTTTGGAGTTATCCGCAGTAACTGCAACGCAGCAGGCTTTAACCAAGTTGCTTCCTACATGTACGGGTATCCCTTTGGGCTTGACTTCATGCGTGGATACCCACGTTATAACCCTGAAGAATTCACAACCGTGGATTTGCTTCGAGAAAAAGACGTGGATGCAGCTTTTGTAATGTGTACTGATCTTTTGAGTCAGGTACCCCCTGACTGTGCAGCTTACCTTTCAGAAATTCCTTTGATCTGTCTGAATACAATTCCTTGTCCAACTACGTCTATCGCAGATATTGTGCTTCCGGGAGTCATTGACTCTATGGAATGCGAAGGGACTTTCTACAGGCTTGACGATGTACCTATTTACTTTGAACCGTTTCTTGATTCTCCATTTAAATTCACTCAGAGTAATGAAGATACCTTAAAACAGCTCTTTGCAAAAATAAAAGAAAAAAGAAATCATACCGATTCTTTTCCTTCTACATTTAAGCAAGAGGAAGCAACACCTGCAATTTTGTCCGGAGTGCTATGAAGTCCACAAGAAAGCAGATACGAGTATACGAATTGCTTAGAAAAATATCAACTTATTATTGATGGACCACTAGCTTACCAGAAAATTCCAATGCGTGAGGAGAAAACGGGAAAGATGGAATTAAAATATGTGCCCACAACCTGTCCCTACTGTGGGACAGGATGCGGCTTTAACATTGTAGTAAAAGATGGAATGGCTGTCGGCATTGAGCCATGGCACCGGGCTCCCGTCAATGCGGGAAAGCTTTGTCAAAAAGGCAGATACGCTTATGAGTT
>DASXVB010000092.1:0-6551 GCA_036504475.1 Methanosarcina sp. | reverse complement strand
AACGGCAGGAAGCAGATTCTTCTCATTCACACCAGAGGCATGCCTATTCAGGATGTAAGTCTTGGTGAAATTGCAGATGTGACTCATGGGTTTGTAGGCGCTGATCTGTCTTCCCTCTGTAAAGAAGCTGCAATGCATGCTCTTAGAAGAATAACTCCTGAAATCGATATCGAAGAAGAAGAAATTCCACAGGAAATTCTTGATAAGCTCGTAGTCACTAAAGATGATTTCAAGGAAGCCCTGAAGAATATCGAGCCGTCTGCAATGAGAGAAGTTTATGTTGAGGTTCCGCATGTAGGATGGGAGGATATCGGAGGACTTGAGAATGCAAAGCAGGAACTTATTGAGGCTGTTGAGTGGCCCTTGAAGTATCCTGAACTCTTTAGCACTATCAGTGTAAAACCTCCCAGAGGAGTATTGCTGTTTGGGCCTCCGGGTACGGGTAAAACCCTGCTTGCAAAGGCCGTTGCCAGTGAAAGCGAAGCCAATTTCATTAGCATCAAAGGTCCGGAGCTACTCAGTAAATACGTTGGAGAATCCGAGCGTGCGGTTAGAGAAACCTTCAGGAAAGCCAAACAGGCTGCGCCGACGGTTGTCTTCTTTGATGAGATCGATTCAATTGCACCCCAAAGAAGTTCTGTTTCAGATACGCACGTGTCCGAAAGAGTTGTCAGTCAGATCCTCACCGAACTGGATGGAGTAGAAGAGCTCAAGGACGTTATCATTGTTGCGGCCACAAACCGGCCTGACATGGTAGATCCTGCTCTTCTGAGACCTGGCCGCTTTGATAGGCTCATCTATATCAAGCCGCCTGATAATACAAGCAGGGAAAAGATCTTTGAGATCCATACACAGGGAAAACCCCTTGCAGAAGACGTAAATCTCTCCGAACTCACTGATATGACTGAAGGGTATGTGGGTGCGGATATCGAGGGCATTTGCAGGGAGGCTGCGATGCTGGCCTTGAGGGAGATTGTTACTCCAGGAATTAGCAGAAAGGACATCGAAAAGCGGGCGAGAGAAGTCAAGATTTCAAAGAAACACTTTGAACGTGCAATTCGCCGTGTAAAGCCTACAACATCCAGGGAAAACCTTGCGGCTTATGAACGGAGTGCTGAACTCTTTGCTAAATACGCAACTGAATTTGAAGAAGAAGCTTCCGAAGCTGAAGAACAGAAAAAAGAAATTGAGCCTGAAGATGTTCCGGGTTTCTTTCAGGCCCAGTAAGCTTATTTCCTGGCAGGCCGGGTAAATCCCGGCTTTTTATTACCAAAGATTCAGGAATTGCTGAAAAGAAATAATGATTGATTTATACTGGCTGATTTGATATATTCACTTAAATTAATGGATAAATTAATAACGGGGTAATTATATGGACAGAGACAGTAAAAAAAGAAGAGATTTTTTTGATGATATCTTCGGAATCGATCCAATTAAGGATGTAGATGAAATGTTTGAACGCCTTAGCAGGGCAATGGGTATGAGTGTGGAAAACTTTGGGCAGGACCCCTTCATATACGGATTTTCCTTAACCCAGAGACCAGGAGAAGAACCTGAAATCCGTGAATTCGGGAATATTCCTATGTTTGAGCATACTGGTGCCGGAGAAAAGCCTTATCTTGACACAAGAAAACCCCTAATTGACGTACTGGAAGCCGAAGAGACCTTGCACGTGATTGCTGAGATTCCGGGCATCGAGAAAGAAAATATCAGACTGAACGCAACTGATTTAATACTTGACATCGAAACAATAAATGGGAATCCAAAATATTCCGAACGTGTGGAACTGCCCGTAAAGGTGGACCCCCAGAGTGCGAAAGCTACATACAAAAATGGTGTGCTGGAAGTTACCTTTAAGAGGCTGGAATCCAGTTCCCGAACCTCAATAAATATTGAGTGACTTTTTGGGAATTGCACTGCAGGTGGAACAGCACGAGGAAAAGAAGAGGTAATAGTGGTGGGCACAAGAAAAAGAAAGGATTTCTTTGAAGATTTTGGATCTGAACTTTTTGACAACCTGGAAGAAATGATCGAAGCCCTCCTAGAAGATATGGGAGAGTCAGTCCCCTTCGTCTACGGATTTTCTATCATTCATCGGCCAGGGGAAGATTCCGAACTCCGAGAGTTTGGAAACGTTCCGGAAAATTCTGAGAATGAAGAAAATCTATCCCCCTCCGAAATAAGAGACCCTTTAATTGATATCTTTGAAAGCGAAGAATTGGTACATGTACTTGCAGAACTTCCAGAGATTGAAAAGGAAGATCTTATGCTGCATGCAACTGCTCAAAATCTGGAAATCAGAGTCCTTGGGATTTCTGACTATTCGCAGGACATAGAACTCCCTGCTCGTGTAGATCCTAAGAGTGCAAAAGCCAGCTATAAAAACGGAGTGCTTGAAGTTACTTTCAAGCGTTGTGATGAAGAAAGACCCGTTGAAATCGAAATTAGCTGATTTCAATGGACTTGCTTATGTAAGAAATGATAGTATGCAAAATTCTCTATAGAGAAAAGATTACCTGCTAATGCAAAGCAAAGTTAAATTTTTTAATGCATACTATTCTTTTATTCTATTTATGCGTTTTTTCATATTCTTTAACTAGTTTTAATGTTTGACCTATGTTTTTAATCTTACATCATTATTTTTTTTATTATGAGTTCATTTCATTTTGTTTGTCTCATTTCTACTTTTGCCATAATAACGTGATACATATCTATTTTATTTCTAAACTCAGCTTCTCAATCTCTTGATTAAGGGTTCCATCTAGAGCAAATTGGAAATCTTTCTCATAAATAGAATATTAAATTAATTTATACGAAAATAGGTAAAGTCTTACTAGACTTATGCTGCTTAAAGGGCTCAAAAGTATCTCGATATTAGCCTATGGGCTTATTTAACTGTGAACATTATAGAATTACGCTAGATAAAAAAGAGGAAAAAAGTAATGGCTCTTGAACCAGGAATTTTAGCTGGGTTTCTTTTAATATTCCTTGCTGTATTACTCGGCCCTTTTAAAGTAAGAATTATTGAGGAAAATCTGGAGGTATTCCTGTTTGTATGTGGAATTGCGGCAATGACCATTTCAGGTTTTGTCAAACTCCCAGGCGCAGAGACAGGTTGGAGAATGGAAATAATTGAAGAAGCATTGACTTCTCCGCTGAGCTCTTTAAATATTGGCGGTATTCCAATTGGCATATTCCAGATAGTGCTGATTGTTGGTTTAGTTATCTATAAATGGCATGAGCCGATCCATAAAGCAATCCGGAAAATGGTCTCAGCACTTTCTCTTAAAGTTATGGCTTTTATCCTTATTACCGTCCTTGGTCTATTTTCCAGCGTAATGTCCGCCATTCTTGCGGCAATAATTCTCGTTGAGATGGTTAATGCACTACCTATCTCACGAAAGTCCAAGATAGATCTAACAGTCATTGCATGTTTTTCAATTGGACTTGGCGCTGCGCTTACCCCGCTTGGCGAACCTCTTTCGACAATCGCTGTCTCAAAATTATCTGGTGCGCCTTATCATGCCGATTTCATGTTCTTAATTAATATGCTAGGCAAATATATAGTTCCAGGCATCCTTGTTTACGGTATTGTCGGAATGTTCTTCCTAGGAAAAGTTGATATGAAAGAGCATGAAATCGAAGCAGCAGACTATAACGAGACCTTGAAAGATGTCATAATGAGAGCTGTTAAGGTCTATCTGTTTATCATGGCTCTCACATTTCTTGGAGATGGTTTCAAGCCTATCATATTCGAGTACTTCACACAAATACCTTCCACGGTACTCTACTGGGTAAACATGATCTCTGCTATCTTGGATAACGCCACTATGGCAGCCGCTGAGATAGGACCAGCTATGAGTGAATTACAGATAAAAAGCATACTTATGGGGCTTTTAATTTCAGGTGGAATGCTGATCCCAGGAAATATCCCGAACATCATTTCTGCAGGCAAGCTGGGTATAACCAGCAAAGAATGGGCAAGACTTGGAGTACCCATGGGTCTTGTCACAATGACTATTTATTTTGTCATTATCTTTGTGCTTAAAATTTAAGACCAAAACTTTTCCATTAGTATTAAAAGGTCCAGTTTCAATATCTAATAACGAAAATATAGGTTGAATCACTGGTTTTGGAACCGAGTCAACCCTTTCAAAACAGTATAAAACTGATTATTTCTTAGAAGCTACTTTAAAATTCAAACATCTCAACAAATGGATAATGAGCAACGTTGACTTTTAATTTCCAAAAACCACCAAGCAAAATATAAATTTTTCATACTTCTTATTTTTGACTGAAGACCAGTAACAGCTAAAGTAAATAATTTATAGTCGTCCAAAAACTGGCTACTCGTGTACCTGGCTATTCTTGTAAATCAAAACTAAAGGAGGGACGCTTTAATGATTGTCAACGAGATTTTAAAAATCATTAAACAGCGCAGGAGTATTCGAAGTTTCAAAGATGAACAGATCAAGGAGGAAGAATTACAGGCGGTATTGGAAGCAGGTTTATATGCTCCTAACGCTGGGAATCAGGCGTGGCATTTTACAGTAATTCAAAACAAAGAACTGCTGGATAGACTGAATATTGCAGCTAAAGAAGCCGCAAAACAACACGATTTTGAACATTTAAAGGAGCTAGGAAATAATGAAAAGTTCAATTGTTTGTACGGTGCACCGACACTGATCATAGTCTCTGGCAATGAGCAGGCACCCATTCCTCTGGACGCGGATTGCGCCGCTGCTACTCAGAACTTGCTACTAGCCGCAGAATCAATTGGACTGGGGTCATGTTGGATTTTCTTCGTTCTGTTAGCGTTTTATTCACCACAAGGTCTCGAATTGCGAAAGGAACTGAAAATACCTGAGGGCTACAGCCCTTACAATTCGGCTGTGATTGGGTATAAGAAAGATACAGTTGTCTATGTACCTGATAGGAAGCCGAACTTCATCACATACATCAGATAATTTTAACTGAAAAACACAGTTCTCTTTGCTTTTGGAGGTATAGAAAACTCTTCTTAATTTATATTAATGATTTTTTTCAGCTAAGATTCTGGTTTTTCTTCTTATTGTTATCCTTGTCTTGTCTTCCAGTGTGATGTAGGTTATCCTTGCGGTAATTATTCTCGTTGAGGTAGTCGGCTGAGGTCAACCTGTCTTCAGAGAATTCCAGATAAAAAGCATACTTATAGGGCTTTCTTCTAGATTTCAGGAAATCTCTTACTTCTACTCTTTTTCTGTAGTTTTCTGCTTTTCGATCAGGATTTACTTCAGCCAAATAAACAAGTTTTTATTTATGTTCAGTTACTTCCTTCAATCAGGACTATCAATTCTATCTAACGATAATTCTATTCTAGAATTAACCTATTCAGTCAGGAGGAAAACAATGCGAAGGGATTATATAGACACGGGCTATAGCCCAAAAGATACCGATCTTGTCTGTGAATTTCATATTGAACCATCAGCAGGAGTGAACTTTGAGGAAGCTGCAACTCATATGGCAGGAGAAAGCTCTATAGACTCCTGGACTGAAATTGCAACACTGAGTCCCGAACTTGCGACTAGGCTGAAACCTCATGTTTTCTACGTAGATGAAGATGCAAAAACTGTAAGGGTGGCCTATTCAGAAGAGCTTTTTGAACTGGGTTCTGTTCCTCAAGTTCTCAGTGCGGTTGCAGGAAATATTCTTAGCATGAAAATTGTTGACAATTTAAGGCTGCAAGATATTGCTTTTCCGAAATCAATGCTTCGTGAATTCAAAGGCCCTAAATTTGGGTTGTTGGGAATCAGAAAACTTACAGGTGTTCAGGATAGGCCTCTCATAGGAACTATTGTCAAACCAAAAGTTGGGTTAACCTCCGAAAAGCATGCAGAAGTTGCTTATAATTCCTTTGCAGGCGGTTGCGATCTTGTCAAAGATGATGAGAATCTTACGGATCAGAAATTTAACCGTTTTGAAAAAAGAGCTGAACTCACCCTGAAGCTCGCAGAAAAGGCAGAATCTGAGACCGGAGAGCGTAAAATGTATCTCTGCAATATTACTGCACCAACCTGCAAGGAAATGATTCGCCGCTTGAACGTCCTTAAAGACCTTGGTGCCAGCTATGCGATGATTGATGTTGTACCTGCAGGCTGGACCTCGCTTCAGACCCTGAGGGAAGAGGTTGAAGATGCTGGACTTGTACTTCATGCCCACCGATGCATGCACTCAGCCTATACACGGAACCCCCGCCACGGGATAAGCATGCTTGTCGTTGCCAAACTCTGCAGACTTATTGGGCTTGATCAGCTTCATATAGGTACGGTTGTAGGAAAAATGCACGGAGAAAAACACGAAGTTCTTACTCTTCGGGATGAGTGTGTGCTCAACAATGTGCCTGCGGATGAAAGCCAGCACGTTCTCGCTCAGAATTGGGAAGGGTTGAAACCAATGTTCCCTGTTGCATCTGGAGGGCTTGCCCCTACTATGATTCCTGACCTCTACACTATTTTTGGAAAAGATGTTATTATGCAGTTCGGTGGCGGAATTCATGCTCACCCTATGGGCAC
>DASXVB010000091.1:0-16650 GCA_036504475.1 Methanosarcina sp. | reverse complement strand
TTTGAGTTACACTCTCATTTGTGAGTGATTACAACAGTATACTAAAGTTAAATACGTCGCCGTCAAAGAGAGGAATCTGAAGAATTATGACAACAGACCTGAAGCTAATTCCGGAAACAATTCCAAATCCAGTGCTCAGTATATCAAATGATTGTATTGTTCTTTGCTCAAATAAAGCAGGTAAAGCCTTACTGCATGAGTGGGGTATGGAAGTAGGGGAAAAACTACCCTCCTATCTCGGAAATATTGTGAGAAAAGTAATTATCCAGAATAATCCAGAAAAAATGGAAGTTAAAATAGGAAAAAGAGTATATTTGGTTATTTTTCACCCTTTACCCAAACAAGAGTGCGTAAATATTTCTGGATTCGAGATAAGTGACCATGCAGAACTTGATGAAAAAATTCAGGAAAGTGTAACTCAGGAGATGGCAAACCTTGAGCTGACTGATATTCTTGATATTCCAGCTATTCAATCCCTAATAGATGATTTATATGAACTTACTCACATTACCATAGCCCTAGTTGATCTCAAAGGCAATGTTCCAGTAATTGCTGGGCAGCAAGAGATTTGCTCAAAATTCCATAGGGTTCATCCCGAAGCCTGCAAGCATTGCGTGGAAAGTGATACAAAACTATCCCTGAACGTTGCCCCTGGAGAGTTTAAGCTGTACAAATGCAAGAATAATATGTGGAATGTAGTAACTCCACTTATTATAGACGGTCAGCATATTGGCAATATTTTTTCAGGGCATTTCTTTTTTGAAGACGAACCTTTGGAATATGAGCTTTTCCGATCCCAAGCAAGAAAATACGGCTTTAATGAGAAGGAGTACATAGCCGCGCTTGAAAAAGTTTCAAGGTTAAGTAGGGAAGCTGTGAACAAAAATATGCTTTTCTTCATGAAACTTGCCAACATGATCTCACAACTAAGTCACAGTAACTTCAAGCTTGCCCAGTCACTGGAAGAACGCGATGTTCTGGTGGATAAGCTAGAGAAAAACAGTGAAGATCTTGATCTTGCTCAAATCATAGGAAATATCGGAAGCTGGCGTCTGGACGGGCGTAAAAAAGAATTGACATGGTCCGACGAAAACTACCGTATATTTGGCATCCCAAAAGACACCCATTTAACTTATGAGACCTTCCTTTCTAAAGTTCATCCAGATGATAGAAAATATGTTGATAAAAAATGGATAGCACAATTAAAGAGCGAAACATATGAGATGGAACATCGCATTGTCGTGAATGGTAAGATTAAGTGGGTGCGTAAGAAGGCATATTTTGAATTTGACAAAAACGGAGAGGTTATCGGCGGTTTCGGCATAACACAGGATATAACTGCGCGCAAAAACGTAGAAAAAGCCCTTAAACTAGCACATGACAGTTTAGATGCAAAAGTTAAAGAACGCACATCTGAGCTTGAAAAAGCTTATGAATCATTGCTGGAAGAAAAAAGAATACTCTCTGAAGCTCAAAAAATAGCTCATATTGGAAATTGGGACTTGAATCTTGCAACTGATGAAATTTACTGGTCTGATGAGATGTGTCATATCTTTGGATGTATCCCCCAAAAGTTGTTTCATACATACAGTGATCTTTTAAACTTTATACATCCTGAAGATAGAAACTATGTGGATAATGCCATTAAAAGTGCTATAAAAGGAGAGTCCTTTAGCATTGATCATAGAGTTATCTCAGCTGACGGAGAAGATCGTATAGTCCACGCACAGGGTGAAGTTGTTTTTAATGAAAAAAAAATCCCAATTCGACTGAGAGGAATAGTTCAGGACATTACAGATCACAAAAAAACAGAGGACAAGATTAGGATATTAGCGGATGCTGTGGAATCATCAAATGATGCTATTACAACTGTGTCTCTTGATGGTATTATTACAAGCTGGAATAAGGGAGCAGAGCATATTTATGGGTATTCAGCTGAAGAAATTCTGGGGGGAGATGTCTCAATCCCTGAACCGGATAATCTTAAAGGAGAAATAAAAAATTTAATTGAAAAGGTTAAACAAAGAGAAGAAATCCAGCATTACAGAACTGTAAGGTTAAAAAAAGATGGTAGACTTATAAATGTTTCAGTAACTTATTCTCCAGTTTTTGACGTTTCTGGAAAGCTGATTGCTGTCTCAGCTATTGGTAGAGATATTACTGAGCAAGTAAATGCAGAAAGGCTTCTCGCAAAAGCCGAAAATGCCCGAAAAAAAGAAATCCATCATAGAATTAAAAATAATTTACAAGTGATCTCTTCCCTTCTTGATCTACAAGCTGAAAAATTCAGAAGCAGGAAATGTACTGAAGATTCGGAAGTCCTTAACGCTTTCATAGAGAGTCAGGACAGAGTAACATCAATTGCCCTTATCCATGAAGAATTGCACGAAAGCAGAGGAACCGATACACTAAACTTTTCGTCATATATTAAAAGGCTTGTTGAAAATCTTTTCCAGACTTATAGACTTGGAAATGTCAACACGAGCCTGAACATTGAACTTGAGGATAATATTTTCTTCGATATGGATACTGCTGTCCCATTGGGAATAATTGTTAACGAACTTGTTTCAAACTCCTTAAAGTACGCTTTTTTAGGTAGAGACGATGGGAAAATTCAAATCAAGCTTCACGGGGAAGACTCTGCAGAACACGCAAACAAAGAAGAGGAAAGTACAACAGAAAGTTATAACGACACTGATTTTGTATTAACAGTCTCGGATAATGGGATTGGTATTCCTGATGAGTTTAATTTAGAAGACTCCGATTCTCTTGGCTTAGAGCTAGTGGAAACCTTAGTAGATCAGTTAGGGGGCAAGATTGAATTAAAAAGAGGTTCTGGGACTGAATTCTATATAAGATTTACAGTACCAGTACAAAAGTGAAAAATAGTAAAATCAGTTCTACAGTTCTCACATGGGCTTCCTTCTCATAGTCATTTTTTCCAGAACAGTAGCCAGAGTATAAATGATACCAAAAACCAGATGCAATGTTCCTGAAAATAACTCTTCTTTCTCATTGTTTTACATAAAAAGTAAGGTAAAAGCCACTAGATTTTTTCTCCGTGCAGCCTGAAGAAAAGAACGCAACGGTTATGAGTGTCAACACGATTATTGATTTGAGTTTTTTGTTGTTATCACGTTACTCATCCTTCACCTTCAACAAGTCATTTTTTTGTTATAAGCACTTATATTGCTTCTGTTTGTTTCTTTGAGAGCAAGAAGTCCTTTCTGGTTCAATAAAAGCAACGATGAAAAACGTCACATCTCTATATGCCATGGATGCAGAGCCACAAAACGAGTATAAAGTGGAATAGGTATATCTTTTTAAATTATAAAAACATGCTATTATTGTTTGATTTTTTTTGTAGATAGATATTAAAATATCTTGGTGACTTACATGAGCAAAACCACCTTGAAACTCATAGGACTGATCGTTCTTTCTTTTTTCCTTTCAATTTATTTTTATCCTCAGATGCCGGAGCAGATGGCAGCACATTGGAATTTTCAAGGAGAAGTAAACGGCTATATGTCGAAGTTCTGGGGTCTCTTTTTCATGCCTTTAGTAACCTTGTGTATTACAGTTATGTTTTTCTTGATTCCCAGAATTGACCCTATGAAGGAAAATATAGAAACGTTTAGGAAATATTATGACGAATTCAACATTCTTCTTATTTTGTTTCTAGTTGCTGTTCATCTTTATGTAATTCTCTGGAATTCAGGAATAATAATCAGTTCTAGTGTCGTGTTTCCTGTAGGAATTGGACTGATTTTTTATTTTATAGGAGTTCTCACGGAACATGTTGAGAGGAACTGGTTCATTGGCATCAGGACACCATGGGCATTAAGCAGTGACAGAGTCTGGAAAAAAACGAATCAAATTGGAGGAAAACTATTCAAGATTGCCGGGATAATTGCTATCTTAGGAGTTCTTTTCCCTGAATATATAATTTATTTCATTCTTGTGCCAGCGCTCATTATTGTGGGATTTGTGTTTGTTTATTCATATGTCGAGTATCAAAAAGAACTGAAAGAGATGGAATCGCAAATTAAAACGTGAACTATCTGCTAAGCTAAAACTTTGAGGAGAGGGCTTACCACATTGAGCTAAAAAGGTAGATAAAAGCTAATTATAATTTTTCGCAAGTGAATTGCAACATTTTAAAGATTTATTTCATTTGAATACCCCGATAGCTTGCTGCGGGGTGCGCCAACGCAACTTTGATTTATATCTGTTCCAAAAACGCTATCAGGAAAAATATTATTTTTCGAAAAAATACTGCGGAATGTGGGATAAACCAAAAATTGGGCAAACTTAATGCCCAAAATAAAATATAGAATAAATGTCCAAAAAAGGAAAGAGTACTTTCATTGGCCGTGCATGTTATTCAAAGAATATCATGTGAGTTTTCTGTAAAATAACAGTTATTAAAAGTTTGAGAAAAAATTAGATCTAAGTAACCGAATTTGTATTGACCACTTATAGATATTCCTGCCTTTTACGGAGTTTGTATACGCGTCACTCGAACAGTCTTTTTATTAGGTAAGTCGCTCACAATTTCATATTCAAACCCCAAAGCACCTAAATTTGTGACAAACCACTTTGGAAGATGACTGCAAATAACATCTAGCCTGTTAAATTCTCCATTTTTCAGATAAGGGATCAGAATTTTCTTTGAAGTCAAATCTGGATTTTTAAACATAATTTCTTCTATATTAATCGAAAAATCACCTTTACTCACCCCAGGTTCCAGAAATTGCGTGATATCGAACTTGGGGGGTTCTTTCTGACGCTCCTCAATTGCCTCAAGCATTTCCTTTTTGATTGAATCAAGAATGGTCAGCACGCTATTTTCCACAAGGAAAATATCAAAATCCGCTGCTTGAAAAGTCCCAGACGCTATTCCTGGGATTTCACTTGCAACAATTACTTTTACATCGTCAAGTTGTTTTATTGTATCCGCTACAGCCGTGCGTACTGCAGCCATACCCTTCGCGTTGCAAACTTTGTTTTCAAAACGGTTCAGGACTTTCCATTCCCTGCCGTCTTCCTCATATATTACAATAAATCCCGGTTCAAATATTGAACTGGTTTTCTGGTTGTCGTTTTCCACAACTGCGATTTTCAAGGTGAGTCCCCCTATCGTGTCAGAGTTTATGATTTTCAGGTGTGATTAAAACAATTGCTCGCCATATTAGAATTATTACTCAATTTTCAAATCCTTCGTCTCTATAAAGAAAGTAAAAACAAAAATTATTGAGAATTAATTTTATGAAACACCTATTTTCCTGAAACATACGATCTCAGTTTCATCAAAACTTCTGTTCCATGTTTACGTAATTTTTTGATATCTTCCTTATATACAACAGCTGCTGGCACTAAAAGCAATGGGATTGTTGCTGCGGCTTTAACTCCCTCTGAAATAGGCAACGCGGCTAAAATGCTTGCTCCGGTAGCACCGTAAATAGGAACTATAGGAAACAGCATTGCTAAACCAAATGTTCTTCTGAAATGGATGCCTAATTTTGCAGCCAGAAAACCATTAGATCCTATGATCACACCTGCACCGATACTTGGTCCAATAGTCTGAAATGGATTATATGATGGACCAATATAGAGTCCAAAATCGACACCAAAAAAAGAAACAAGTCCATGAACTTGATCCCTTTCTTGACTGGAGTTTCCTCCAAGCCCTGATACAACTATACCTATATCCAGTTGTAAAGGTCCTCTTTCTGCTCCCCTTCCGTACATTATATTATTACTTTCCCTGATCAATAATATATTTATCTCTCTTGCAATTAGAACTTTTATTATATTTTGGTTTTGTCTTCAGTACCATGCTCCCCCATATCTTTCAAAATAATTTTTAGTTCTTCATGACTTAAAAGTATGATTTTTTAGTGGGGTTATATAAAAAATGTAGAAAGTATTTTAAGAAATAAGCTGTTCATACTTTTAAAGAGTTTAAATTTATTGTTGTTTTTACAATGTTGAGTAATACAAAGCTGAACAGTTTGTTGAAGAGCTGATCCTGAAAGTTAATTCTAGAGCTGCAATAAGCTGAGCATGACTGGTTCAGGGGAGCTCAAAAAACATTGAAAAACTAAACGAGGCGAATATTATGTGTACAACGTTAATTATTACCAGAGGAGCAAGTGCAGACGGCTCGATGATAGTAGCCCATTCTGATGACGATGAACTGGGAGACCAGAGGATTATTTATGTCCCGGCTCAGGATCATGAGCAAGGCGCGAAGCGGCAAGTGTTTGAGGAACACTATCGTTATCCCAGAATAGTAACTTATGAAAGAGGGCCAAACTATGAACCGTCCACTCATCACATTAGGGAATCACCTAATTCAGTTCCAGATCTGACCAAGCCGATCGGCTATATTCCCCAGGTGAAGCACACTTACGCTTATTTTGACGGCAATTACGGGATAATGAATGAACACAACCTGATGATTGGGGAATGTACCAATGGCGCCAAATGTCAGCCTGAGTGTGTAACTGCCAAAGAAGCTGAAAAAAACGGCAAACATACCCGACTTTTTTACAGCCAGGAACTCTCTAGGATTGCGCTGGAACGCTGTAAAACAGCCCGCGAAGCTATTGAACTCATGGGTCAACTTATCGAGGAATATGGTCTTTACTCAACCGGAGAAACACTACTGGTAGCCGACGAAGACGAAGCCTGGGTCTTTGAAATGTGTGCCTTGCCGGATGAACAATACCATTCCATTTGGGTGGCCCAGCAAGTCCGTGACGGAGAGGTCTTTGTAGCCGCCAACGAGTTTCGAATTCGCCAGATAGAGGGTAATGAGGAAGATGTTATTATCTATTCCAAACTGCTGAAACCGGGGCTCGAAAAACTCGGTTGGTGGGACCCAGAAAATGGCCCGCTGGACTGGCTTTCCTCTGTAAGTAATGGCGAATATAACCATCCTTATTATTCCCTGCGCCGTGTCTGGAGAGTTCTTGACCGGGTCAACCCTGATATGGCTTTAAGTCCCTGGGTGACCAAAGGTTTTAAAGACATCAACAACGGGAGCTATGCCACTGATTATCCTTTTTCAATAACACCAAAGTCCCCGCTTACCCTTCAAGATGTCTTTGCCCTGTACAGAGATCATTACGAAGGAACGCAGTTTGACCTGACCCAGGATGTATCCGCCGGGCCTTACGGTGATCCTAGTCGTTTCATTGGTCCATATGATGGAAACCAAAATAATATTACAGAAAACCAGAACATGTGCGGCGCATGGGAAAGACCGATTTCAGTCTTCTATCAGGGTTACACATATGTCAACCAACTTCGGCCCAGAACCCCCGAAATCCCTGAAGCAACTCGAGGGCTTTGCTGGTTTGGCCCAGATACGGCCTATACTACCTGTTTTGTTCCCTTCGCTGCGCAGGCACTTGAACTGCCTGAACGATATCAGACAGGTGACCCCCAAGTGTTCGATCGGTATTCGGCCTGGTGGGCCTTTGATTTTGTATCCAATTGGGCAAGATTGAATTATCAACGCATGACCAAAATCGATATTCTACCATTACAACAAAAAATTGAAACTGATGAGCTTCAGAAAACGATTCGTCAGTGGGACGAATGCTGCAGGGGAAAAAGTGGCCAGGAAGCTAGGAATATGCTTACTAGACTTGGGAAGAAACACGCAAACGAAGTCATCAAACAGTGGCATGATCTAGGGTATAAACTAATTGCCAAATACTCCGATGGCTACTGTAACCTTTCTTGTGACAAAGAACCTCAGAATATCGGTTACTGTTCGAAATGGCTGGCTCTCACCAATTATAAAGACGGGCCCACTTCCTATGAGATGAAACCCTAAAATTCTAAATTTTTGATTGCAGTTTATAATCCGGGATAGATCTGTAACTCATAACTTAGGATAATAACTTGTATAGGGGAAAATATATGGGAAAATTGGAAACAGCATCGTGGCCTGTTCTGGTCATTTCAGACCAAATTAAAGAAAAAAATGATCAGGGTCTATGGCTGCGTGAAATCCTTAGTGATCTTACAGAAGAACAGCATTGTTCAATTTTACCGTCTTGTGGATTAGGTGATGCTCATGACATCATTCGATCCAGGGAAGATCTCGGCACGATAGTTATTGATTGGGATCTTTCGGAAATGGGATACCTGCATGAGAAAAACGAATATTTAAAAGATAGAGTAAAAGGTACCAGATCCGCTTTGGTGTTAATCAATTTTATAAGGAGAAGAAATAAAAATATACCGATTATCCTGCTGACTGGGCGGATTTCCATAGAAAGCATTCCTGATGAAGTGCTGGAGAAAATTAATGAGATAGTCTGGAAACTGACTGACACTCCTTCTTTTCTGGCAGGGAGAATCGCAAGACAGGTGAAAGATTATACTGCCGCTGTTTTACCACCTTTCTTCAATGAGCTGGTCCAGTATGTCGAAGCCTACAAATATGCCTGGCACACACCTGGCCATATGGGAGGACAGGGGTTTTTGACCAGCCCCTCGGGTACTGCCCTCCATAAGTTCTTTGGTGAAAATTTCCTGAGGGCAGACCTTTCTATTTCCGTACCCGAGCTTGGCTCACTGCTGGACCACAGCGGGGTCACGGGAGATGCGGAAAACTTTTCCGCTAAAGTTTTTGGGTCAGACCTGACCTATTATGTGCTGAATGGGACTTCAACTGCAAATCAAATTATCTGGCGGAGCCAGGTATCCCCTGAAGAACAAACGCTCATGGATCGTAATTGTCACAAGTCGCTTAACTATTCAATGATTATTACCGGGGCCAATCCGGAATACATGCATCCTCTGAGAAACGGACTCGGAATTATCGGGCCTGTGGACTTCAGTGCAATCTCTTCAGATAAATCCTATAAGATGGCGGTTTTAACCAATTCTACGTATGACGGTATTTGTTATAATACCCATTACGTTCAAGAATGTCTAAAAAATGTAGAAATACTTCATTTTGACGAAGCTTGGTATGCCTATGCAAAATTCCACGAAATTTACAAAAAACACTATGGAATGTCTTTACCTCACAGAAATAAACTAGTCTTTTGCTCCCAATCCACCCACAAATTGTTAACGGCTTTTTCCCAGGCTTCCATGATTCATGTCAGGTTGCCTAAATACATCAGCAATTCTACTGAAGCCCGGGAAAACTTCCATGACCTTTTTAATGAGTCGTATATGATGCATGGCTCCACCTCTCCTCAATATTCGATGGTAGCTTCGTTGGAAGTGGCCACTAAGATGATGATGGATAATGGGGCTGTCGTATTTGAGGATATCATTAAGGAAGCTATCGAACTACGCCGGAAGATCACTTGGGCTCAGGAAGACCTGGCCAAACAAAAAGACTGGTTTTTCAAGATATGGCAGCCTCCTTGTGTTACCGAAAGGTGCGAGAATCATAGACCAAAGATTCCTATTAAAGAACTGGCTAAAAACCAGACTTACTGGACTATTAAGCCGGCAAGACCTGATGAAACGACCTGGCACGGTTTTGCGGTTAAAGATGAATATGCAATGCTGGACCCGATCAAATTAACCTTTATCTGCCCAGGAATTGATATCAACGGCAACATGGATGACATCGGCATCCCAGCCGCCATTGTAACCAATTACCTAACCAACAAAGGCATTGTCTGTGAAAAAACGGATTATTACTCCTGGCTGTTGCTTAATTCAGCTGGCACGACCAGAGGAAAACAGGGTACTCTGGTAGCCGAACTCTTTAAATTCAAGAAACTATACGATTCAAATGCATCCCTGGCTGACTTATTTCCTGACCTTGTTGCAAGGTACCCGGAAAAGTATCAGGACAAGAGCTTGAAAAATCACTGCCATGAAATGCATGATTACATCAAAAAGAATAAGCTGCTGGAGAAAATGCGAGAGGCTTTTGAAGCTAGGCCAGTGCATGACTTGACTCCGGCCGAAGCTTATCGCTGCATAATAAAGCAGGAAGTAGAGTCCGTGGAGTTGCGTGATATCAAACCCAATGCGACAACGCCTCGAATAGCCGGAGTGATGCTGGTTCCCTATCCTCCTGGAATTCCAATCATGATGGGTGGGGAAAAGTTTGACCTCAATGCCAGAGATATTCTGAATTATCTTATTGCCCGACAAGATTTTGAGAACGAGTTCCCAGGTTATGAAAGCGATATTCACGGCATCGAAAGGACCGCTCCAGATGAAAATGGAAACAAGTATTTTAAAACTTTGTTGATAAAAACTCCGAAGTAAACCTAGATAGGTGAAAAACAGTTATGGAGCTCATCCCAAAACCAATTTTATTCTCAAATCAATGAGAGTTTCAGGATTATTTTTCATAATCAGAAACTCAATTGATTATTCCAAATTATAGACTCAGAGACGCAACTTTGAGTTTTGGGGTTAGCTCTTTCTATAAAAAAGGAGCAGATATATTGTCATCCAAGAAATCTATTGAATTTATTGAAATAGTTTTAAGTTACGGATGACAGTATTTTTTACTTTTTAATGTAAATAATCAGGCATAATACTATTAGAATGACGAGGATGATCCCATAGTATAATATATTGCCCTCAATATTAAATCCAAATATTCCAGAAGGCCCTTCTTCCTCTGGTTCCGCTTTAATTCCAACAGCATTATTAAACCTTTCTTCTATGCCCATATGACCCGATACGTGGTAAGCGATCAAGCTTAATCCCGAAACAGCTACGATCAAAATCCCAAACAGAAGCATACTTTTTTTTCGGTCTATTTCATACAAGAAACTCAGCTCCCTGAAGCATATCTGGTCTGACTCTTTGTAAGTACGAGACTACATATCCAGTAAGCACAGCTTCTATTACAGCAACTCCCATATTGACTCCTGCTAGAAGAGAGAGCCCATAGAGTATATCCGTGCGACTCTGTGTTACTCCTTGGATTCCTGAGACCAAGATTATGACTATCATAGTTACATTACCAAACAACAGTCCTGAAAGTGTAGCAATGCCAGCTCCCGAGAACGAGCTCAATTTGGCTTTGGTAAGTCCACGATATGTAAAGTAGGCAACCGAAACTTCAGTTATATTGACTAGAGTATTGGCTCCAATCATTCCCCATCCACCATGTCCTATTGCAGCAGATAATATATTCACTATGAATACAATTATCCCCCCAACTGCAGGACCCCCCAGAATGCCTATAAGAGGCGTTAAATTCATGTGAACGCCTCCAAATAAAGGGATATTTACCTGAAAAATCGCAAATGAAGCAGCAGTACACATCCCTGCTATAGTTAACACTTTGTTGTCATTGCTTTTCTTCACTTTTTTCATCCAGTATATACAAAGACACACTAAAGCTATCGAGAGAATCCACCATATAGAGATCCATTGAAAGGAAAAAGCACCGTCTTCTAAATGTATGTGAGCCATTTGATAACTTCCTAATATATTTATTTGTTATTTATACAAACTTTTAATTAAGTTTTAGTAACATTGATTTGTTTGATTTTTCCATTTTTTTCCAATTTTTGGTATAATACCAAATTGTTTGGTATAATACCAAATTATAATTTTGCACGTTAGCTGTGAAGTAAAAAATCAAAATGAGAAGGATGGAATTCAAGCCAGTTCATTACAGATCTTTTAGATCCAGCTTATGTTTGTCCGCAGGTTAAAGAGATCTTACTAGATCTTCTACGGTTACAGGCCTTCTTTTTATTTCAATCCCCTTGAACTTACAGAGAGCTTCATACACTTGTACAACCTTAGGTTCCTTTAGCCCGGCATCTTCAAGCAAATTTATATTGTAAAAGATCTCTGAAGGCCTACCTTCTGCAATTATAGATCCTCCTTTAACAATACAGATTCTATCAGCTATACGTGCAGCAAGGTCCAGGTCATGCGTTGCCAAAACAATGCTTATGCCATGTTTTTCTTTTAATTCACAAATGATATTTTCAATGATTTCAGCATGCTTTGGGTCCAGGTCGGAAGTTGGTTCATCAAGAGCAATTATTTTTGGCTTCATAGCAAGGATACCAGCTATAGAGACTAAACGCTTCTGTCCACCACTGAGATAATTAGGAATCTTGTTTATAAACGTCTCAGCTCCCACCGCCTTTAAAGCTTCCATTGCTGCATCCCTAGCTTCAAGTTTGTTCCTGCCTAAATTGAGTGGACCGAACATTACGTCATCTAGGACTGTTGGTGCAAAGAGTTGATCATCCGATTTCTGAAATACTATCCCTACATTCTTCCACAGGTCTTTTTTTGTTGTTGAGTCTATCTTTTTGCCCATGACGTAGATGTTACCTTTTGACGGCAGAAGCAGGCCGTTCAGATGCTCCAAAAGGGTCGATTTGCCCGAGCCGTTTGCTCCGCATAAGGCAACTATCTCATTCTCTTTAACCCTGAAACACAAATCATGAATTCCAATGCTGCCATCTGGATAGATGTGACTTGCACAGTCTATGTGTATTAGTTCATAAGGCTCGGAAAAATCATGATTTCGTACTAAGTCAAGATGTTTTTTCATAAATTACAAATTCACCTCAAAATTGATGAATTATAAAATAGTAGTAGATAAGCCAATGCAACTAAAAACGCCAACAGAACAGTATATTCTATAGGCTTCATTTGCGGGATTTCTGTTGATGTAGTGTATGTTCCATCGTATCCTCTCGACTCCATAGCTTTGTTCACCCTTTCCGCCTGATCATAAGATCGGATAAAAACAAGCGCAAAGATCTCAGCAAAAGTCTGGCTTTGCCTGCTTATGCTTTTAATGAAACCTCCACCTCTCGATTTAAAAGCCCTTATCATAGAATCAATCATATCCAGTGTTATGAAGAGAAATCTGTAGGACATCAAAAATATCTGATCCACAGGAAATGGAAAGATCCTGTAAATTATGGCTGAAAGGTAAGCATATTTGGTTGTCATGAGAAGCAAAAGGGAAGATGTCATTGATATAAGAGCTTTTAGCAAAAGCCGAATCAATAGTAATAGTCCATTATCTGTCAAAGTTAAAGAAAACCAGGAGAGTTTTAGGGAAAACAAGGGTACACCTGGTTCATTCCACATCAATAGAATAACTAAAGATAAAACAAACAATATAGGCAAAAGGCACCATTCAAATAGTTTTCTTATTGGCAGATTAGATCGCCAATATAAAAGAAGTATAAACGCATACAGTACCACCAGTAGTTCAACACTTTGAGCAATGGTTAAGATTAATATGACGGCAATAAGCCCGATTAATTTTGTCCAGGGGCTGGCCATAGAAAGAAAAGAGTAACAATTCTCACTATAATAGGTGATAAGATCAAGATCAGGAATATGACTAGAAGCCTGTGAGTTACTCATATGTAATCGACAATGTTTGATTAAAATTCTGTCTAACAACGATCGAAGCAACAGGTAATAGGATTATTTTTAATGTCTGCACAGAGTCTGAAATTCAAGGATGCAGTATCCGATCCCTCGTATCCCAGAAAACAAATGCAATTAAACTCAAAACTATTTTTTCGCATATTTTATCTCCCGATTTTAGGAATATTAATTTCCATCAAGTAGATATATCTTTTGGGCAAAATCCAAGTATACAGTGGAAATTTTGGTATGTGGCAAAAAATAACAATAATTAAATCATCCAACAGTTATGTGTGCACAAATAGAGTTTAAATGAGTTTATGATCTTGGACCCGAACTTGACTACATGTAATCAATGACTATTAACAAGGTGTCTGAGCTTAGATTTGTAGAAAAATATTTTAACCACTTGTAAATTGCTGAAAAATAGATAAATAGAATAATACCAAGTAACTCAATTCAATATAAGTCAATAATTTAGGAGGATTTCTACAAAGCTAATACTTTTTCCTGTTTTCCTTAACGTTTAAAATTTGGAGCTTGCCTGACTATCCTGTTGACTTCCCGGAAAGAAGGTTCTAAAAAGAGCATTTCCGTCAGTTTCAATGGAAACATCAGAAGTATTGTTTGTTTCACACATTCCGATTGTGACCGTAAGATTTACCCCGATTGTGGAAGGAGGTTTGGCAAGCGGAAGATAATCGAAGTCACTTCCGTTAACCTTGAATGGAGAGTCACAGATCCCATCCGAATTCGAATCGTTCGAGACCTGAGAAAAGCCGGTTCCTTCCAGATTTGCCCAAAAATTTCCTCCAAGATTTGGACCCCTTACGATATTTATCCCTGGTGATAGTGTGGTGTTCCAGGCATTTCCTTCAGTGTTCTCTGCTTTTACGTTTATGCTATTATTGAAGTAATTATTGTAAATTCGATTGTCTGCACTGTAGTCCAGCAAGTAGACGCCAGATTCATTAGCTGCTATTATTGTATTGTTAGATAACTCATTGTCATGGCACTCTTCTTTCAGAAAAATACCTGTGCTGCCATTTGAAATTATGTTATTATATACTCTGGAGTTAAAAACGAAAGTTAAATAGATCCCTTTCCCACAATCTGAAATCCGGTTGTCACGCAGGACAGTTCTTGCCTGAACGTCATAAATATCGATACCAGTAGTGCAGTTTATGATTTCATTCCTTGAAATAATATTGTTTCCACCACAGCAGGCAATATTTATCCCTTCGCCGTTTGAAAGCCGATTCTGAAACATTATATTGTCCCAGCAGTGAGCCCCAAGCACAAGATTACTCTCTTCAATAGTATTGTTTATAAGTAGATTCTCTCCGCACCCTTCATCAAGCCAGATACCATTGCGGAAAAAAGTATTCTTCAAGATGGTACTGTTCCTAGAGTTCTGCAAGTAAACCCCATATCTGTTTTCGAAAAACCTGTTTTTCTCGATTGTACAGTTGTTAACTTGCTCAAGACAAATTCCTGCTGACGGACAACCGACTGTATCCCATTGGGAAATGACCATATCCGATCCGGAATTTGAAGCCTGCCTCAGATCTGCATCCTCGGAACTAGAATTATTGCCCATGGCGGAAGAGTTTGTAGAACCTGAAGTTTCAGGCACATTGGAAATTTTCGCCGACCCAGTAATGTTAAAGCCGCTTATAGTTACATTATCAGCTTTAACCTGGAATACACTGGAATTTAGATCTCTGGCTTTTATAAGTACATTTTCGGGATTCTCAAATTCCGAACTGATTTTTATTCCTGAAACATTGACAACAATGTTCTCTTTATATTCCCCGGCTTTCAGAATAACAATATCTCCAGACGTGGAATTATTTACTGCAGCCTGGATCGAATTTCCCGGTTCTACATAAATGATCTGTGCACTCCCGACACCTGCTGAAAACAGAAATAAGAAGAAAACAAATGCAGCACCGAACCTCCGCCTGTTATGACAATCTCCGATAAGTACGATTTTCAGAACCAAACCCCCAGAAAATTTACGCAGCCTCTCCGGCTTGAAATAGGATAAAATTTGAGCCGGTAATTAATTTTAATGAGTATAATTTATTAATATATACAGATTAAATCCATTGCTTAAATATTAAGTGTTCAGTTGTTTTTAGAGGAAAAATGTGTCCATAAAAGATAAGATTAATAAAAAAGAATAAAGGTAGTTTTTTAATATCCAGCTCACCGAGATATGTCAGAAGTCTTTGGAGTAGAAAAATCCTGTGGAATATATGACACAAATCGGAACTTCTTTCATATTTGGACTCAAAAAATATAAACTCAAATAAATACTTTAGATAAAATCTCCAAAGATGATACTTTGAATTGCTTCAACTATAGTTCCTTACTCACCAAACTACACTTTTTATTTGCGGATTGAACATTTCCATCCATTTCCTTGCAAACGATAATAACTTTTCCACTTTCATAAACTCATTTTTTATAATGTTTCTTATATGTTCTTTAGATTGAATAACTCTGACAGATACTTCTCGTTTTATCGTTTTCCATACAAATTCTACAGGATTTAGATCTGGTGAATAAGGGAGAAGAAACACTAGTGTTATTTTTAATTCTCTTGCTTTTCTCACCGTTTTATCAGCGTGATGTGACCTTGAATTATCCAGAATAAGAATTATTTTTGTCTTCGGATTCTGTTCTACAATTTTCACCAAGAATTCACATACATTTTCTGCTTTTGAACTTTCCATAAAATCGATGAGATTTTTACCGTTAATAGAATAAAAGGCAAATGCATATTTGCCTTTACATAATCTGTATTTTTAATCATTAAAGGCTTTTTAAACGACCATAATCGCTGCGTATTTGCTTTTGTTTGTGGCGAAGATTCATCCAGAAAACCTATGATATATTGGTCCAGATGATCAATATATGCTGGAATTGCTTCTATTAACTTTTTTTAAAATTTCCTCAGCGTTTTCAGGTCTTCTGTAGTCAAGAGTATATGGTTTTGAATGATACATATGAAAACTATGCAGTATAACTCCTATTTGCTTTTGTGAATACTCTACACCATATTTTTCCTTTACTAGCTCCAAAACTTCTCTTGTAGTCCAGTAATCCTTTCTATCCAACAAGATTCTTAATTCTTTTATTTGATTATCGGTAAGCTTGGATTTTCTTCCTCCACCAAAATTTGGTATTAAGGCGGCATAGCCGCCTTTATTCCAATCATCTTGCCAGTAATATCCTGTTTTCTTAGTAACTCCAACTTTAGTAGCAGCTTCTTCA
>DASXVB010000090.1:0-2736 GCA_036504475.1 Methanosarcina sp. | reverse complement strand
CACAGGAATACCGGCTTTTGCCCCATATATTGCAAGGGCTGCAGAGGTGTTTCCCGTAGATGCACAGGCAACAGTGCTCATTCCCAGTTCAAGTGCTTTTGTAACTCCTACAGTCATTCCCCTGTCCTTAAAAGAGCCTGTGGGGTTCATGCCTTCGTGCTTCACATAGAGCTCTTTAATCCCTATTTTCTCAGCTAGGCGGTCGCATTTGTAAAGGGGAGTTCCGCCTTCCCTAATAGTTACAGGATCTCTTTCAATAGGAAGAAGTTTTGCGTACTTCCAGACCGAAGGGCATTCAGTCTTCAGTTTTTCCATGTCAATTTTTATTGAGGAATAGTCATAAATTACATCAAGCAGCCCATCACATTTGCTGCATGTGTAGATTACTTCGTCTTTGGAATATTCTGCACCACATTCGATACATTTGAGATGATACATTAAATTGCTCCTGTGTCTGATACTTTCGAATAATTTGAATTTCGGGCTTTATGCTTCACCCTTTTCAGGTTAGTAAAACCTGAGATTTAATTCAATAACCTGAGATTAATTCAGTATAATCTGGATTTTGGACTAGTATAATATTAGAGTTTAATAATATTTTGTATCCTTAATACTCTACTTGCTTTTAAATCATACGATTTTTAGAATTGTACTAAATTCAGACTTTATAATAGTTCCGTAGCAACAGAGATACCAGATATATCTAACAGTAGATTCATTCGTCTCCAAAAGTATGTGGAGAGAAGATATAAGATATGAAAATCTGGCAAGAAGATTTTTGAAGTGCTTTGCGGAGACAAAGACCTGCAGGGGAAAAACATCTGGATTAAAAAAGATACTGGAAACTCAGTATCTCGTAGGATTTCAATTTTTCAATCGTGTTTCAATCAAGCTGGTATTCCAGAACTTCTTTGCTAAGGAAATAGCCAAGAATTGTTCTTATCAATACGACCGTGCCAAGTAGGAGCAGTTCTTCCTGAGATGGATTTCGTACAGTTTCAAGAACGTCAGCTGCAATGAAAAACTCAAGTCCAAAGACAATTTTGTTTGTAAGCTCTTTTCTTACTTTTTGATAGCTTTGAGGTTTCTTTAAAACTTCAATGAGGAAAACCCCAACCATTGACCTGAGGCCACCGTATATTATGAGAAAAGAGCCCATGATATTGAATAAGAAAGAGAATGTCTCTATCAACAAGCCTTCAAAATATTGAAATATCCTTTTAATACCCCCTTAAAAACCGAATATTGAAAATCCAATAAAAAGCTCCCTTTATTGAAATCCAATAAAAAGTTTCCTGATTACATTAAATATCCCCCTAATAAATATTCTTTCTGTATTTAGTCTTTAAATGTAATTTCAAAACTTATTTTAATTTCAGTAAATATCTCCAAATGAGATAGCTTTTTTACGGAAATATACCCTGAGAAGCGAGTCTATATATCAGAAGGCAAAATCTGAAGCAAAAGAATCTGGATGTTGTTAAATAGGTACAAAAAAGTAAATTTCTGGAAAAGATAGGGTTATTTCCAAATTCTTCATTTCCAAATCCTTCCGGAAGGATTCCCTTATTTTGCATATAATGCTCGGTTATTATGAACTAAAAACTTCTGAATAACCTGTTTCTCCAAACAATTTTATTTCTTTTCCGAATTTAGCTCCGGAATTTCTCCATGTTCTATACTGTATGTTTTAACAGCTTTAGGAGCTCCCAGTAGAAGTTTTCGTATTCTGTTGTACACGCTTGGGTACTTCTGAGAATCAAGTTCTTTGAGAAGGTCTGCCAGGATCTTTACCAGTGGGATATGATACTTTGATTCCATCTGGTCTATGTTTGCAAAAGCATTGAGCATATTGACCGTACTGTATTCGTTTACAGGAGCAAGCTTTTTAAGGATTTCTGCAAAGAGCACCCTGCCTTCCTCAGTCTGGAGTGATTTTTTCCGGTTGCGGGCAAAGCTTCCATAAAGGGCACGCTGGTCATTTGTCTGCTCAATTCTGAAAGCGTCTGATCTTTCCATTTCTCTTATGAGTTCGACTGCGTCAATACTACTGTTGCTTCCTATTACAGAAAGGAAAGCTTCCCAGGCAACGAGATTTTTCTTTGATTCTGCTTCAAAGGCTCTCAGGACTTCAACTTTGTCAGGCGCCGAGCTGTTCAGGTATGCAGCAAATGCACTCAGCCGGTCCGTTGCACAGGTAGCAGTCTCAAACTGCTGTTTTATCATTGCGTGAATCTCGGGAGTATCAAGGGTTGCAAGGATGCCAAGACAGACATTTTTGGCCTGTCGGTTCTTGATTACCCTTGCTGTCTCCTCAAGAGTAGAATCTCTGGGAACTGAAGATTCTTCAAAGAAGCGGTAGGCGGAGATCACAGAGTTCCTGTACTTCCAGGCAACAGCTTTCAGAAGTTTCTGCCTTACTTCATAAAGTGCCTGGTACCTGTGGGCAAACTCTTCATCTTCCACGGACTCAAAAATAGTCAGGAACTGTCCTCCTACCTTTTCGAGAAGCTGCCGGTCATTAAGAAGCCTGTAGTAAAGTTCGATAAAGTCTTCAGAGGGCTTTGATTCGGGATTTTTAAGTAGCTTGAGTTTTTCTCTGTCAACAAGAGTATAAAATGCTGTAAACCTGCCTATAGTATCGGTGTCTTTCCTTACCTGCATCATGAGCTCATCCTGGCTTGCCCTGTATACAAGTTTCCCGTAGAAAGAATAACCTCTATTAAGTGATAAGAA
>DASXVB010000089.1:0-27400 GCA_036504475.1 Methanosarcina sp. | reverse complement strand
GTAACTTCTTTAAGTTCGACTGTGCCTTTGCTATCAAATGTGTCAGTGCCTATTCTAATGTCAAAGCTTTTCTCACTCCAGGGACTATTTTTATCCGTTTTTGTCCGGATATCAATGGAACGTACTCCTTTCTGCGCATTTTTGTCCACAAATAGGTTAAATTCTTTTGTAGCTGTACTACCAGGATTGAGGGCTCCAATGTTTTTCATGGTATTTGCCTTGGAATCAAGAGAGAAGGGATATTGAGGTACAATCTCAATGTCAACATTGTCAGCCTTATTTCCTCCGACATTTTCTACCTGAACCGTCAAAGCTAGGTATTCTCCTATTTTTGCAGGATAAGGATTCGTTCCAACGATTGTAACTTTAAGGTTAGCACTCCCTGTAGATGAGGAAGCAGGAGTTATAAAGAATGAAACAATCAAAAGCAATGAAAGAAAAGTTACGGCTCTATTCTTGTTGATTATTTGCATATAGTTCCCCCTTCAATTGTATTGAGTTATTCTATCTTTTATCTGGTAAACACTACCAGCACATTTCGTAATTTCACGGTTGTTTGCAGTGATTATTGAAAATCCAGATTTCATATTTAAGCGGGGGAATATGCAAAAAATATCACTAAATGTTCTTGAATCGAGGCATCTGATAATTTTATCTGCAAAAAGGATTGTATGATCACTAATTAGCGCATTTGTTATTGAGATTCCCTCGGGCTGGCTTTCTGAAAGTTCTCTTGATCTTTGATGCGTGTGGCCATGAAGCTCCATAATTTCAAAAGATTTTCTTGCGCGCTTTTTTGTATCAATGCTGATTCTCAAATTAGTAAAGGTAGATAGCAAAATATTTTGAATGGCAGTCAGACGCGGAGCAAGATTAAAACGCCGAAAAATAAAATCTATTATCAAGTCCTGAAGGTTGGCAAATTCTGGATCTGACATTCTATTAAGATCCATATACCTTACAAGAACATGTCCCTTAGTATATCTACCAAGACAGCCTACAAGGTTAACAGAAGTACTTTTTCCTGAGCTTGATGGGCTCTTTATAGCTAGAAATTCTTTTCGTTCAATTTTAATATTAACATCTGAGAGAACGTGAATCTCTATACCTCCAAGTACATAGCTTTTCCTGACATTGGAAACTCCGACAATAGAAAATCCATCTTCAGGTAAACTATTTTTGATAATATTTACATCCCCCTTTCCCAAATATACTAAAATGTGATAGAAAGAATTACATTGAAATTATCCAATGTTTTTACTTATTATGTAAAACAGTCCATTTTAACTTATGCTTTTTTAATTTTCGTCTAAAGATTCGATTAAAATGTACGTAGATACTGATCCTGAACTTTGAGAGCAGGAATTTGAGAGTGGATTGTCAAGATAGAAGCTCTACGTATTTATTTAGAAGTTTTAATAGAATCTGGTATTATAAAATGAAATCTTATTCTAAAAATCGTTGCAAACCGAGTCCGCTAAAATATAGACAGTGATAACAGATAGCTACGATTATTTCGTGAGAGATATACCTCTTTTTAAAATATTTCTAATCCCGTTTCGAAATTTTCCTTCACAAACTTGTACTGGTTTCTATATAGATATTTTTCGAAGAGTTGATGATAGAGTTGAAATTGCTATAACAATCATTTACAAAAACTCTGCTTAAATTCAAGGGAGACATTTAGATATTTAGATAAGAGTGGAAATAAAGTTAGAACTTTCAAACCTACCACAAGTCTAAAAAATATATATCTGTGAGGGAAATCTATACTCTAAACATTTAAAAAGTATTATTTATAAGGAGATGAAATTCTATTGAGCTTATATAATTTGGTATATATAGCTATATACAGTTACTGTTAGCTAAAATTTTCAATGGTAAATCCCAAAATAAGAGAAAACCCATCATATGAATCTTATCAAGTTGCTGACAGTAGCCTTGTAATTTGGAGGCTTGATAGACGAAAATTATATCAATGCTGAATAGTCGTTGCAGATAAGTGTGCTATCTATAGCATGCAAGTATCGCTATTGAACCTTACAAAATATGGAGGGAATAAACATGGGAATAACAATGCCTGAACTTATCTTTGGCTTCAACCTTAACCAGTTATTTACATTTTCAAATAACTTCGGCTTTTTCTTCCAGTTCTGTTAAATGAATTTCTAAAGCAGAAGTGTAAGAGGTATTTGCAGGAAATGACCATCAGGTCTTATACTTTCAAATTGCAGAAGACTGGGAGTATAACGAAGGATAAACAAACTCAGGAAAAGATTGGAGGAAATAATAATGACCTACAGCATTTTCTATCAATTAATAAAATATAGCTATGCATCTGAAGTCTTCAAATTCTTCTACTGCGATTAAACAGGAACGCTAATTAAGCTGTAAATTAAACGGTTTCTGCAGGGAATGATCATAAGGTCTTATATTTCCTGATTGCAGAAAGCTGGGTATAACGAGGATGAACAAACTCAGGAAAAAGATAGGAGGAAATGGTATGCAGTACGCAATTTTCTATCAACTGATCAACTATAACTTTGCATCTGAAGTCTTCAAATTCTTCTACTGCGATTAAACAGAAACGCTAATTAAGCTGTAAATTAAACGGTTTCTGCAGGGAATGATCATAAGGTCTTATATTTCATGGTTGCAGAAAGCTGGGTATAACGAGGATGAACAAACTTAGAAAAAGATTGGAGGATATGGTATGCAGTACGCAATTTTCTATCAATTAATAAAATATAGCTATGCATCTGAAATCTTCAAATTCTTCTATTGCGATTAAATAGGAACGCTGATTAAAAAAAGAAAGAATATATGAAGTTGCCTGCTTTTTGGGCAACTTCTTCTTTACAAAAAAAATATAATACTACCACTTTTTTACTCTCCTTTTATTTACCTAATATTTAGTCTTTTGAAGACTTCTACAATCTGGAATACACTCTCTTAAATACAAGATAATAAACAGCGTAAAATTTGAAATTGATTTTAGAAACGCAAAACTCGCGATAGTATAATATTTTTTTAAATTTATGTCTTTTCTTAAAGGACATTTCCGTCAGAAAAACTATAATGGAAATTTAAAAACAAGATATATGGACCTCTTATTTAATTATTGTAGCAAAGGATTCTGCCTCTAAATACTAAAAGACTATTATTTGTAAGGAGTTGTCGTTCTTTACATTATATGTAAATTCAAATTATACCTTAATATTGATGCTCCTCAATGACTTAAAATTGGGATCTTAGATTTTAAGTAGACAGGAGCTATATGGAATGACTCCCAATAAAGATAAATTGCCCAGATAACTGATTTAAGGCTCTTTAAAATCCTTAAGTCTTTTAGCTGGAAATCTTCAAGATTATTTAATTTATTAATCCCAAATATAAATCTCTGAGATATGACTTGGGAGTACAATATAGAAAGAAATCTCTGGGGAGGTTTGGCGAGAACACACTATCAAAAACAATCCTAAAATGAATTTAATTGGCAGAAAATTATCAATTTGAACGATAAAGAACGAAATTCCAAGAGTGGAGGGATTTACAATGTTTTTCTATTTTAGTTATACAAAAATAACTATACTTATACAGATAATAAGATTTAAAATGATATACCTCAGCGGTCAGCGAGTTCCTGCCTATGTATGGTTCCTCAGGTGAAGTAGATGTTAGATGTTTAATAGGCGGTTACCACTTTGAGTACTAATACAGGCTCAGACTGAGTGTGCAAGCAGCAGTATGGCCTGTATCATTCCTCCTTCAGCAAAAGTGGCTTTTTTAGCAAAAGTGACTGGGTTCTGATCCTTTCTAAAAGGTACTAAAAACATTAATTGAGTAAATATAAAAGTCAGATAAATAGATCCTTTATATCAGTTATCTTCCAGTATTTAATACTCCAATAAAAATATGATTCCCGCAGGAGAGTTAAAGTTTAAGGACTTCTGAAATATCAATCAAAAAGCTGTAAAGAATTAAGGTAAATTTAAATTTTTAGAGAATAGAAATCTAAAGTTTTGAGATGAAATAAGTTGGAATTTTTGAACTGAAAAAGGTTTAAGTTATTGAAATGAAACGAGATTTACTACCTCAGAGGTCGTGTTTATAATCTCTGAATCTCTTTACAACTTCTTGTTAAATATTAACCTTAAGGGTTGAAGTATATTCCTTCTTGATGTTGTGAGAAAGAGCATAAAAGCAACTTCGGGATAAGAGAATTAGCATTCCTGTGAAGGATATAGTTCAAAACAGGAAAAAAGTGACTCAGGTAATCAAAAAGAGAAACATAATGGATTTTTGTACGATCCGTCAAGATTTTCGTTATCAAAAATATTCTGAGTATGAAGTCACCCGAACGGTCACGGAATTTCAATGCCCAGAAAGAAAAGTCATTCAATGAAATGTTCAATAAAGATTAAGCAAAGCAGATTCTAGGCAAGGTGCTATCTTAAAAACACCATTTTGCTATTGCTGTACTATTGCAGGCTTAAAATGTCAGATTTTATTCTGGAACTTTGAGACTAAGATCTTTAATTTACCATTATTGTTACCAATATATGTTTCTTGACGCTTTGCTGTATAATAACACTTATATTATTAAAAAATAAATTTATATTGATGGCAGCACATCTTTTAACCGACCTCCTGATCATCTTCGGTCTTTCTATTCCTGTAGTTTTTACTTTCTCAAAATTAAAAATAGCTCCACTTATTGGCTTTCTACTTGCAGGTATCCTTGCTGGGCCCTTCGGCTTTGGACTGATCCAAGAGATCGAAAGCATTGAACTTTTAGCAGAAATAGGCGTCGTACTTCTGCTATTTACAATAGGTATGGAATTTTCACTGCGTGACCTTTTGCAGCTTCGCAGAATCGTAATTTTTGGAGGAGGATTGCAGCTTTCTATAACTGCAATTCTTGCTGCTCTTATGTTCATCTGGCTTGGCAATTCCAGAGAATCCTCAATATTTCTTGGGCTTTTAGTAGCATTAAGCAGTACTGCAATTGTCCTTAAACTATTACAAGAAAAAGGAGAAATCTATAGTCTTCATGGACGAACTTCTTTAGGGATACTGATTTTCCAGGATATTGCCGCGGTGTTAATTATTCTTATAATTCCAGTTCTCGCAGGTGTCCCAGGAACAGGAAAATCTTTTTTTGAGCTTATCTTACAGGGTTTAGGGCTTATTGTATTTACTCTTCTAAGCGCCAGATATGTAGTTCCTTTCATTATGTACCATGTGGCAAAGACAAGGAATAATGAGCTTTTTCTCCTAAGTGTTATAGTAATAGGGCTTTCTGTTGCCTGGCTAACTTCCATGGTTGGGCTTTCTCTGGCACTTGGGGCTTTTCTTGCTGGCCTGATAATTTCGGAATCTGAGTATTCGGTTCAGGCCCTTGGGAATTTAATCCCATTTAGAGACATGTTCATGAGTATTTTTTTCATTTCTATAGGGATGCTGCTTGATCTTGATATATTAAAACAACATCTACTCCTGATCCTAGCTGCTACCCTGGCTGTACTGCTACTGAAGGTCCTGGCAAATAGTTTGAGCACCTTTCTGATAGGCTTTCCTTTGCATACAATGATTCTGGTTGGATTTGCTCTTTCACAGGTTGGAGAATTTTCCTTTATTCTTGCAAAAGTAGGCCTTACAAGTGGATTGATATCCTCTCTTATGTATCAAGAATTTCTGGATGTGGCAGTTCTTTCTATGGTACTTACCCCTCTTTTTATGAGTATAGGTTATCGAACCACTAGTTTTGCTGAGATGCTATCTATTCCTAAAATCTTGAAACAAGGCTGGTACAGCAAATTTAAAGAAAACGGATCTGAAGAGAAACCTGAAAACCATGTAATTATAGTAGGATTCGGAATAAACGGTAGAAATGTCGTGACTGCCGCAAAAGCAGCTTCAATTCCCTACATAGTAATTGACATGAATCCTGAAGTTGTACGGATAGAGAAATTGAAGGAAGAGCATATTTTTTACGGTGATGCTGCTCAGAACGCCGTGCTGGAACATGCAGGCATCCATACTGCCAAGTCCGTTGTCGTGACCGCCGGGGACCCCGCGAGCGCCAACAGAATTATTGTAGCTGCCAGGAGGTTAAACCCTGAAGTCCACATCATTGCCAGAACACATTTCCTGAGTGAGCTTGATAAGTTTTATGCTTTTGGGGCAGATGAGGTCATTTCTGATGAGTTTGAAAGCTCAATAGAGCTTTTCACAAGGGTACTTCACAGATACCTGCTTCCCAGTAGTGAGCTCGATTCCCTGGGTTCTAAACTACGTGCCGACCACTATGATATGCTGCGAAATCCTGACATCCCCAGGAAAAAATTCTGCGATCTGGCTCTTGATTTTGCAGATATGGAAATCCGAAGTATCAGGGTCGGGAAATCTTCAAAATCAGCAGGGATGACTCTTGGGGAACTCAATCTTCGGAAGAACTATGGAGTATCTGCGCTTGCAATCTCACGTAATCATAAAATCATTCCCGGACCTGAAGCTAAAACTGAAATTCTCGCAAATGATATTCTGCTTGTGATCAGCCCTCCTGAAAATCTCGATGAAGTTAGAAAACTTTTTGGAGGATCCGGATAATAATCAGCTCCCTTCAAAAATTCCTTCGATCAACAAATATACTTTCAATCCAGTCCCACTGCGAGCAAAAAGAATAATTGATAGTAAGGACAGTCTTTTCAGCCTGTGGTCTAGGCATTTAAGGCTGCTTTTTAGAGTTAATTATAAGAAGCAGTCCCTGCTAGTCATAATTATTTAGCCTGTAAATCGTATGTCTCGCTGAAGAGAGTAAGGATTAAAATTCTTATTCAGTTAGGTGTTACAGCAGAAAATCAGAAAAATTATGATCAGGCAGATACAAAATATGATTTTCAACGCATGTTATAAAATTATTTTGTATAGTAGATAATATGCAAAACCTATATAAATTAGTTATATAGACTTACTTCTCAAAGCTCATACATTTTCGATAAATGTGATGAAACTTTCGAATTTTGACATGAGATTTTGATCTATAATTATTTTCTCTATCTGCACGAAAGCTTGGAACATATTTTATAAAATAGTTAGACTAAACATTATAATTTATTAAAAACTTGATTCATTTATTTATTCCACTTTCCACAGATGTCCTTTCAATTTTCACAATTTTTCATGCTATCATTTTTTCTGAAAACGTTCCTGGTTACTCAAACACGTATTTTGAAATTTTCAAAAATTTTCGAACTTTTCGCCTTCATTGGAAACTTCCAGCAACCGTTTTCAGAAATCTCAGTTGAGGTGATAACTGTAGATTTTTGAATAATTACCCAAGAACAATAACAAGAAAAATGTTATTTTTTTGAAGCCTTCTATGAAAAGTCAGCGTAATTACCTTTTATTACCTTTTTTTATGCAGAATACAGCCAGCAGGCTAATAATCCACTAAATTATTTCAAATCCTGGAGGTTTTTGCTTTCTTTTGCAGAAGTGCTTGTCTCTTTTTTCTGCCCATGAGTCTGCTTAACATTTGCTACTGCAGTTCCATTTTCTTGTTTAAGGCTCTTAGTGTTATTTTCGGGCTGTGTTATACTTAAATTCCCAACAGAAGTTACTGGATGTTCTAAATCGGTTTTTAATATCAAAATACCATTATTGGAATCGGTTACATAGGTAATATTGTCGGAAATTGAAACATCCCCAATTCCCCATAAAGAATCGAGTCCTCCTTCTACAATTGGAGACGAAGGATTGCTAATATCAATAATATCAAGACCATTATAATCATCAGCTAAATAAGCGTAATTGCCGGAAATTGCTATACTGCTAGCGTATCCAGGTGTATCGTAGCTTCCTTTAAGGACTGGAGAAGAGGGATTGCTAACGTCAACAATCACAAGACCGTTATCACCAGCAGCTAAATAGGCATAATTGCCAGAAATTTTTACCCCAGATATTAAGTTTTTTGTCATAGTCCTACCCACTGAAACAGGTGAAGAAGGATTAGTAATATCCAATATCACAAGATCCTGTCCTTGCCCAATGTAAGCGTAATTGCCAACAACATCAACGGCATCTGTAAAACCCTCCAAAATGTCCCAAAAGTTTCACTTTAACTTCAGGAGCGGATGCTGCCCCAGCAATTGTTACTGTAATTGTTACCAAAAAAGCAACAAGTATAAATGGATTAATTATTTGTCTCTTCATTCCCATAAATCATACTCCCTGCTCCTCAATTGGTATTTCAAATGTATATAGATATAGAATTCATTTATCAATTTGTCCGCTATTATCCGTCAAAGACAAAATTCGATTTTTAATTACTTCCCTATTGAGAAAATAGGTGGTATCTTTGCGTACATATACAGAATGTGAGTTTTTATATGTTTTTAATTTTCTTTTTAATGACTTTATACTCACTCAGTCTTGAAATCTTGCTCCTCTAGTTGCCCCTATATCAACATTTATCCATGTACTCTGAACAAACTCTCAACAATATTATATAGTATAATAAACTATTTACAATATGTAAAGTTTACATTACATATTGTCTTCAAATATATATAATTTGTACACATATATACACATAAATATGCTGAGAAAATTTGGTTTTCATTGAAAAATCCTTATTTATGGAGGTTCTGCAAATGAAACGCAAGCAATTCAAAATAATTAACTTTTTTGCTACAATGATTATGGCAGCTGTCATTGGTTTTTCAATTTCAATAGGAAATCCAGTACTTGCCATAGCCTCCTTCTTTGCGGGCATAGCTGTCATGTACCTCGCTAAGCGCAGACTAGAAGATATCGTGGAAGATGAAAGAATTCGTCAGATAAATCAAAAAGCTTCAGGGATTACGCTTCAGTTTATAATCCTCAGCTTTGCTATCGGGGGTGTAATCCTTGTAGCAATGAAGGATACTTATCCAAAATATACAGATTTTGGTTTTTTCATGTCATATGCAAGTTGTGCGATTCTTGTGCTGTACTCTATCTTTTATATGTATTTTAACATGGAATCCGGAGGCTGAGTTAACGGTTGAAATTTATATATTTCTAGGGTACTGGATTATCTTGTCGGACATCCGAGATTACGTCCACTTGTGAAAATATGGAGCTTTCAATGAAGAACAACATTAAAGTTTACAGGGCAATGCATGATCTTACTCAGGAAAGCCTGGCTGAAAAAGTGGGAGTGACAAGGCAAACAATACATGCGATTGAAAAAGGTAAGTATGATCCCTCGTTGGAACTTGCATTCAAGCTTGCTAGGCTTTTTGATGCCCATATTGAAGATATTTTCCTCTATGAAAATCTCAAAGCCGAGAAGTTTGAAAGAAAAGATTAATTTGTTTATTCTGGAAGAAAGGATTGATTACTTAACTCTGAAAGAGTTTTACATTCGGATTTATAAGACGGATTCAAATAACTATTTTTTAGTGAGTTCATTCCAAAACTCATTTTTATTCTCGATTCTTATATTTGTCTAGGATTGTTTTCATAATCATAAAACCAAGTGGTCACTTAAAATACGATAATAATGAGGCAAAGTTTGAGTTTTGGTATCGGCTCATTGAAAGCAGGATTCAAAAAGTTATTTAGATAAACTTAACTTTCTCAGATTCCCTGAACAACTAATCCAGAGAAAATAAGTCATATAATCATTTTTATTTTCAGGAAAAACGATACCTAAGAACTGTACATGCTCTGAAGTAAGCAAGTTAATTTTCCATTAAGGGTTAACGGGCCACATTCCGAAACGCAATTTTAGTTTCTAAATATATTTATATGAAATGAAAGGATAGTTACAATTAATGAAGATCTGGGTATTTAAAGACTACCAGTTTAGGTCATCAAGCAGCCTAACAGGTAAATAATTAAGTTGCAGAGAAAATAAGCAGGAGGAAATTTATGATACAATCGTTTATAGTGGAACATTATCTCAACAAGGACGTAGATGTTTACTGCGGTGGGCCTGACGTTTTCAGGGGAAATATAGAAGCCTGCGCTGATAATGTTCTGACACTCAAGAACGAAGAGAAACTTACCCATATAGCCATTGATAAAATAATAGCTATATGGAGTCAATAAGCTCAAAATTTTATATTTTAAAATCGTTATATTAATGGGAATATATCTGAGGTGTGAAGAATGCAATCTTTTATAGTGGAACACCTTCTAGGTGAGATCGTAGATGTCTACTGCGGAGGCCCTGATGTCTTTCAAGGGAAAGTAGAAGCCTGCGCAGACAATGTCCTCACTCTTGAGGAGAACAAAAAGTATACGCACATATCAATTGATAAAATCATAGCTATATGGCGCGCATAATAATATCTACTAAAATCTTTGGACAAAAAATATATTAGGTAATGGAAAAGGGCGAAGTGTTAAAACTTCGGAACTTTTCCAGCAGTTTTTGAACTCGCAAAAGACTGAAACTGCTATCAGTTGAGAGTTTTGTATATATGGGTTATTCTTCTGTTTTCGTATTTTATGCTTTTCTGCAGCTTTTTGCATGGGAAGCGATAAATTCCCTCATCAGTTTTGCCCCGAGCATGGCTGTTTGCCCGGAATCGTATTCAGGAGCAATTTCTACAACATCAAAAGCCATTGAGAACGGAGCAAGAGTCCTTATTGCAGTCCTTACATCCCGAGCACTCAGCCCGAAAGGCTCAGGCGTTCCGAGACCAGGGGCATAAGCCGGGTCTATGGCATCCATATCAAGAGAAAGGTATAACTGGCTGCAATCAAGCCACTCAAGAGATTCTTTGAGGATCTCTACAATACCTGTGGATTCCACATCATCAGCTGTATAATATTTCAGATTATTTTCCTTAGCAAAAACCCATTCTTCTTCCGGGCCACTTCTGATGCCTATAGAAACCAAATTTTTCGTAACCTCATTGAGAATATTTCGGGATACACAGGCATGGTTATGCTTAAACCCCCTGTACTCTTCCCGGAGGTCAAAATGAGCATCCAGAATAAGGACCCCAAAGTCCTCTCCTGCAAGTTCGGCACAAGCTTTCACCATAGCGAAAGTCAGCGAATGCTCTCCGCCAAGCATAATGGGAAGTTTTCCATCATTCAGAAGGTCTTTTGTAGCTTCGTATAGATTCTGGAGAGTTTCATCAACCAAGGCTGAAGTTTCTAGATTTCCGGCATCATAGATCGGAAGGTCCACAAGATCTATGTTGAAAGTCGGGTTATAACTCTCAAAATTAGAAGAGACCTGTCGCATGGCGTCAGGAGCCCAGCGGCTACCTGCCCTGTAAGAAGAGGTATTATCAAAAGGCACGCCGAAGATAACATAACGTGCAGATTCATAGTCTGCAAGAGCATCTATAAAGGAATTAGGTAAAAACATAATTTAACCTGATATGAAACTATTTACTAAAAAAGAATGACTCAGGCTCTTAACCTGAGTTTTCACATTAATTTCGAAAATTTATGTCCGTATATCGAGCTTGACCTTGCTAAGGGCTGTAATGTAAGAAATCTCTTCGCCCTCTTTGACCTTCTCCTTGTATTCATCAGGAATTACGATCTCAAAGGTTGAGAAATCCCCCATGTCCATGAGCTGGGCAATGTCACCGGTAATCGATATTACCTGTGCACTCTTTCTTTCCACAATCGGGACGTATACTTTGGTTGCAACTGAACCTATGAAGGAACGTTTCTGACCGTCAAAAAGGCCAATAGCCTCTATCCTTGCCTTCGCAGCTCCGTGCTTTCCCGGCTTGGATTTGGTAATACTCTTTATGACACATGCTTCGTCATCAATGATTACGTATTTTCCTTCTTTAAGTTCTTTTACTTCTACCTGCTGTTTCATAACAATTCTCCCATAAGTTTTAAAGATGTTTATAAATAAGTTGTGAACGCCATCCCGGATTTGTCGGAAAAATTTTCCGCGGTTCCGGTGAAGTAGTATAAGAAGGCTTTCCTAATTTTTAAGTCTACCTCTTATTCTGTCCATGCATTACTTAATTGTCCTGCATGGAAAAATTGGAAAATATTTCGAATTTGGAGTGCCTGCAGAATCAATCTACATATCGAGAACTAATACGATTAATTATCCTTGACTATATAACGCTTGTGCGAGATTTTGCGTCTTTATACTGGACTTTGGGGAAAACTGCCCGAAAAACCGGAAAAAATCCACAAACTAAACTAAACCTTGGATTAGCAAGATTGAATTTCAAAGAGAAAAATCCTTTACCCTGAATTTATTGCTTTTGGGACTCTTATGATCTAGTAGATCTTCTGGATTTCTTTTCTGCGATCTTTCCATTATTTTCTTGAACCGGCTCCACAACTTTATTTTTTTCTATATGTCATGCCTTCCGTATTGTTATTTTTAAGTCTTATCTTAACAGATAAGCCCAAGTTTCTTTAATTTTTCTGGCGTGGGAACTCCTTTTTTATCCCAGCCACGGTAATGATAATATTCTTGGATTGCAGCTTCAAACTCTTGCCTTGGAAGCCCATATCCTTTATCATCTCCCTCGTTTATAAACAGCCTCTCCGGAAGGGTATCATCTTCCCAGGTGAAACCTGCTTTAAGATTATAGGTTCTTTCAAGATTATAGATTCTTTCTCCTATTTTCAAAAGCTCCGCAGGCGATATCTCCATATCTGCGGCCGATAACAAGAGAGCTGAACAGAGTTCTTCATTAAGAGCAAAAATCGAGAATGGACAGAACACAAAAGAATCCAGGACAGCAGTCAGGTTTTCAAAGACCTGGAGAATACCTGCTTTTCCTTTAAGACTCAAGCGATCAATGTTCACAGGCTTTCTAAGCACCTCAGGACCAACCATAAAAGCAGTCAGGTAGTCTCCACCATGACTGGATGTAGCATAAGCCAGAGCCTGTCCTCTTATCCTGCGCGGATCAAAACCTCCAAGTTCGAGCCCCTTCACATCCATGCTCAAGTCTTTTCTCCCAATGCTCGAAAGATATTTCCTAGCTCCATTTCCAAGTTTTCCTCCTTCTCCTATTTCCAAGAGTAAGGATTCCAGTCCATCGGCTTTGATCACTCCAGGTTTGAGTTCGGTACACACCCCGAGCATGGAGCCTGCCGAGATTGGATCTAGTCCGTAATCTTTGCATATTCTATCAGCCTTGAGCACGGAAGCAAAGTTAGGATTCTCAAGGTTAACCCCGAAAGCCCATAGGGAATCATAATCAGGCAAAATCTGCCCTGTTTCTTTAATTCTCTTTTTACAACCAAGAGGGCAGCTGGGGCAGCCTTCGTTTTCAAGCTTGAAAGCGGATTTGATATATTCTCCTGAGAGTGCATCTGCAAAAGAAATTTTATTTCCCGTAAAATTTCTGGTGGGGATGAGATTCATGTAATCCAGCAATTTTACAAGCGCAGATGTGCCGTAATTTGCAAGTCCTTTGGAAAGCATGGGGCTTGAGTCAACAAGTTTCAAAACTTTCATTTCAAGTTCCTGGAATTTATCAGGATCGGAAGGTAAAAGTTCTTTATTTCCTTTCACAACCACTGCTTTGAGCATTTTTGAGCCAGCAACTGCCCCCAGACCTCCTCTTCCACTATGTATAGAATCAACAACAAAGGAGGAGATAAAAACCTGCTTTTCTCCTGCTCTGCCAATGCAGACAACGCTTCCTTTACTTTCAAGGGCTTTGGTACAAGCTCTAATATTCGTTCCCCAAAGCTGTCTTGCTGGTATAATTTCAACGCTTCCATTATCTATTTTTATATATGAAGGCCTTTTTGCCTTTCCTATGATGACCAGAGCATCAATTCCGGCTTTCTTAAGTTCTCTCCCGAAACCCCCATCCATATTCCAGCTAAATATTGTGCCTGTTAAAGGTGACTTTGATGTGAGGACTGCACCTGAAGCCATAGGAACAAAGCCTGAAAGAGGCCCAGAAGTGAATATTAAGGGATTTTTCGGGCCAAGAGGATCAATATTAGCATCTGCAAGTTCTAAAAGCAATTTTACTCCCAGCCCTCTGCCTCCCAAGTATTTTCGAATTAATTCTTCATCAGTCCTGAAGATATTTACTGATTCAGAGTCAAGGTCTACATATATTGTATTTCCTGTCCACTCAGTCATATTTTCCTCTAATCTTTTCCTTTTTTGTTTTTTAATTGGGTACTTTTCTCAAGTAGTTACCAAGAGTTTATTAAAAACGTTTTTTTTCGATTATTACCGTTTTCGGGATTAATTTTTCTCTTAAGCTATCTCTTATCAGACCTTTTTAGTGGCTTCAACTTTATCGGTCGTGCGTTATTAGGTGGTTGATATTTTGTCTTAGAGTATTTTTGCTTAATTGCATTTGTTTTCTAAGCTTGCCTACATACAGGAAATTGAGTGCACATGAAGTAGGAATAGAGAGCGGAATGCAAATGTGTGAATCCTCTGGAAAATACTAACTGACTATTAGTGGACCACTCTTTTACCTTACTTAGAAATAAATCATATCTTGAAGATCTTAAAGGAGCCAGCCTTTAAGATTGGGAAAACTCACATATTATTGTATGAATCTGGAGAAACCTTACATCATTTCTATATACGCCATTCTCCGGAACGAGAACGGAGAATTCCTGCTTCTCAGGCGATCGGAAAATTCTCACAGCAATCCAGGAAAATGGGATCTTCCAGGAGGAAAACTGATCCATGGAGAACTCCTTGAAGAAGCTATTGTGCGTGAAGTTTGGGAGGAAACAGGAGTCTCAATTGTACCTGGAGAAATTGCAGGATATGCTACTTTTGAGCTACCCGAAAAAAAGGTAATTGCCGTAGTATATGATGGGGGATATATGATTACTGATGTAAAATTGAGTGAAGAACATATGGAATATAGCTGGATATCTCTTGATAGTATTCTAGAATTGAGTAATATGCCCAATTATTTTAAAGAATTTTTTAAGAGATTCACTGCAGAAAATAAAGAGCCTTCAGAGCTACCTATTTAGAGACTATCCAAGGAGTGATTATCTGCTATAACTTTTATAATATACAATATAAAAAAACAGGAACTGATACTATGATATAATAGGCCTATTGTAACTTTTCAACATTCGTTACTGACTTTTAGAATAGGCTATAAGTCAAAATAATAAATTATGTGAAAAAGAAAAATACAAAAATAATATTAAAAACAGTAGCGTGAGACAAATGAAAGGAATATATGAACCTAGATCAAGTTAAAGTTCGTGAATTAGTGAAACGCAAACTTGTGAATCTGTTCTAAAGAGCATATTTCCTTTCAGACTCTGTTTTTTATATTTCCGAGAAAGACAGAAAGCGTTCTTTTAAATGTTGGATCGTTATGTAAGGTTATGATATAATAAATCGGCGTCAGGATTGCTGTTACGAGAAGAGTTATACGAAAATCTATTGAGAACACTTTAAGCAGAATTAATGGACTCGAAACAATCAAACCTATTGTTGTATACTTAAGAAGTACTTCAACACTTTCCCTCTTGTTGATCCCTGCAAGATTCAATAAATATGCATTGTTCCAGAGCCAGAATAAAATTCCTGTCAAACTGAAAAGGCCAAGAGCAAACTCTGGACCTCCATAAGTTCCTCCTATAACCAATGACACAACTCTTGAGATTAAGAGAATTATACTGAACGTAAGCCAAACTTCCTGTTTATCGAACACCATGTAAAGAGCTGATATAGGTAAGGACAGGAAGACAAGAAAAATCCATGGAATAAGAATCTTTACATATATACCTGAGATATACCAGTTTTTTCCGAAAATAAATGAAAACATTTCTTCCCCAAGGATCATAAGGAGCATCATCGGGAACACTCCTATCAAAATTAGTTTTTTGTAAACTTCTTCAACTATAATTTTTATTTGATCAGGGTTCTTTCCATTTTTCGCCTCACTAACTTTCTGGAAAAAAACCTGCTCTATAGCATTCCCTAAAAGTCCCATGGGCATGTTTACTACCTGATTTGCAAGTGAAAAATATCCAACAACGCTTGTTCCATAATAATATGTAAGCAAAAAGGTAGGTACTTGAGGTGAAAGTGCATTTGCAAGTGTAGACCAAGAACTAAATAAAGGGAAATTTTTATATTCAATGGCCATCTCTTTCATTCTTTTAAAAGAGATCTTTTTGAAGACTTTTAAATCTTCTCTTATACCTTTCAGCATAAAAAGGTCTGCAAATCCATATCCAGCAACATATCCTGCGATAAGGCCAAATGGAGATACATTCCATAATGAGATTGATAATTGAAATACTCTCGTCGAAATGCTATTTATAACACTTGACCCCGCTATGACCCCAAAACGAGTCTTTCTTGAAAGCCAGTAGTTCTGCGCAAGAAAAATGCCATTAAAAAATATTATTGCTGGAATATAAATTAAATATTTTGAAATTTCTGGAGCATTGAGTATGTGCTCAATATCTTTAGGCACCAGTAACACTATTATGGCTGTTAAAAAGGAAGTAAGAATTACTAATATTACGCAGAGGAGAGTAAGGTTTGCAGAATCTTCCTCTTTTTTTGGTAGCATAATTGCGAACTGATAAGAAAAAGTAGAAAAGATTATCAAGATCCCTGATATAGACATAAAAAGTTGAAAAACCCCGAAATCGTTAGGACCATAAATTCTGGTGAGTATAGGCACAAGGAGTATGCTTAGGATCTGTCCAGCAACGTTTCCGGATACTAGTTTCAATACATTGACGATAAAATTAGACATGTTATTCCAACTTTTTATACAACTTCCATATTATTATCGAGTCCTTATAATACTGTCTCCGAATAACATTTATCTGGAAGTCCATTTCGATTTTTATTTATTACACATTCAGACACAAAGCTGTGTGCTTCAAACCTATCATTATATGTTTTTACTAGTGGTTAGATAAAATTCACGTAAACGATCAGGTTCTTTGATATATACATATTTTGTGAGTTAATTTCACAATTGAACTATTAGATTTTCAATCTGTCCCTTCTATATAAACTGAATATTAAAATAGATTGCGTCATGAATTTCTATTAAATCTTCGGTGTTGAAGAATTTAAATGTTTGATGTTAGCTGAAAAAGGCTGCTTTATTTCCAAAAATCCGGCAAAAAATAAAAAAGATAGATTAATATATTAAAATATCATAAGAAAAAAACTGTTGGAATACTAAATAAAAAAATGAATGTTTACTGAAGGGTTTATTATAATTTGCAGGAAAGCGACAGACAAAGATAAAAAACAATGGGATAATGTTGTTATAGAAAGTCTGAATGGGACCTTTTTTCACACATGGGAATGGAAGGAGGTTATAGAAAAAGGGCTAAACTCTGAAGCTTTGCCATTAGTAGTTGAAGACGAGAAAGAAAATAAAATAATAGGAGTCTTTCCGTTTTTTGTAAGAAATATTTTTGAAGATAATAAAATAAATAAATCTTTCCCAATAGTTTCAAATAAATTCCAATATGGATGCTCTCCTTATCGCAAATTATATAGTTTTGGGGGACCTTGTGTTCTTTCTAGTATTGCCGACAGTGAAAAAATTTATAATTTGATGTTTGATTTTATTGACAAGTATTGTAAAAATAAAAGGAGTATAAGTGAAAATTGGATTTATCCTTATCACAGTTGCCTAGATTCGGTACTTGTTCAAAATGGATATACTAAAGCGGGAATGCAAAAAACAGCTATAATTAATATAGAAAGAGACCTTAATGAAATATGTAAGGGATTTAAAAAGCAATTCAGTAAAGATATAAGACGAGCTTCAAGAAATGGGGTAATAGTATACGAAAGCCAAAACTATTTTGAGGATCTAGACTTATATTTCAATTATTTTCAAAAAATATTAGTTGATAGTGTTATTGAAAGAACTAATAATAAATATAACAGAGTATCAGGTGCCATATTACCATATTCTTATTTTGAGGAAATGCGCGATGTTCTCTTCCCCGAAAAAATGGCAAGATTATTTTTTGCAGAATACAATGGAGTAAAGATTGGAGCATTAATAAATTTTTACTATAAGGATACAGTATATTTAGGTCACACCTCAGTACTAAGAGGTGAATACAACGATCTGAATGCGTATAAACTATTAATTTGGCATAGCATTGTGGATGGAAATAGTAAAAAATATAAAAACTTAGATTTAACTGGTCTTCACCCGGATGAATCTAATGGCCAGTATCGATTCAAAATGGGATTTAATGGTCAAATCAAAGAGATAATAGGATATAATAAATCATATAGATACAACGAAATTAAACATATAAAAAAAATAGTTAATGAATTGAGAAAAAGAGTGTCTTAACTTTATTTTGCAACATGACAGTTAAGTATTTCAAATGTTAAAGTAATTTTAAAAATGATTTCTATATTTTTGAAAACTTAACATGTTAATATAGAGGCTATCCCAAAATCAATTTCACTCTCAAATCGATAGATTTTTAGAATTGTTTTCGTGATCCGAAGTTTGACTGATTATTCCAACTTTGAAATTCAGAAAATCAATTTTGAGTTTTGAGATTAGCTCATATATTGTATTTTTGGCACTCGATTGATCGTCTAAATTAGAGATTCAGGAAACCAATTTTGAATTTTGGGATGAACTCGTTAAAAATCATATTCAAGCTCGACATTTCTCTTTTTGATTTGAGTTGAGGATATTTTAATAATCAAATTTGCACTGGCGCATCCCGTTGCTTACAACGGGATATATGCACTACAGGCCTTTGAATGTTCCTTAAGGCACTTGAATAAATAGAAAATTTGTATTTAAGTAAAAAACAGAAAACGCACATGATATTCTTTGAATAACATGCACAACCAATGAAAGTACTCTTTCCTTTTTTGGACATTGATTCCATATCTGATTTTGGGCAGTAAGGTTGTCCAATTTTTGGTTTTTCAAAACCGTCAGAAAACTAATCAGTGAATTGCCATCGAAGGCTTATCAACCATGACTTTGATCACGAATGCTAAATTGTCCTTTTAGGCAATTCCACTCCCCAAATAAATTGGATGATTTTAATTGGTAGAGATAATAACCAAAGTTTGTGGTTTGGACATTCATAAGCGTTTTTCAATTGCTACTATTAGTACATCTAGTGAAAAGAAGCAACAACGTTTCTCAAGAGATGCAGATGGAATTTTAAACCTTAAAAATTGGGTTATATCAGAACAATGTGATGTTGTTGCATGTGAATCAACCAATGAGTTTTGGGTTCCGATTTATGATTCCTTGATAAAACATCTACTTGTTATTGTTGGAAATACACGAGAATGAAAGCATTTACGAATAAAAATTTAGAGACAAAAAACGATATCATTCAATTTTCACCAAATTCCATAAAGAACTTGAATTATTTGTATCTGTCCCAAAATAGCAAATGCGTGCTCATAACTCACGGAGGCCTGAGCAGCCTTCCTGAAAATCTGGCTTTTGTCGGGACGAATAAGAGATTAACGGAGTGGGCGAGCTCGAAGATACAGATATGGTTGCTGCAAGCTTTAACAAAAATACGAATGAGCATGCATATCAGGTCTATAGCCATAGAAATCCTGAAAATCTACCCCTCGAAAATGGTAGAACGTTTTATTTGTGCCCTGAAAACGAAGATTTACTAAGAACCGTCGTACTTGATAGAGATGGATTTCATAGTCAGGAGGTCAAGAAATAAATCTAAATCTGTCTGTTCTCATTCTTCATTACACAAAATTTAATGTTGAGCTCATCCTAGTACCAATTTATCTTTCAAGCCAAGGAGTTTTCTAGAGCTTCTGTAAATGAAAAAATTAATCTGGAGATCAGTGTGGTAGATTCTTGAAAGATCTGAGGCCTTTCTTACTGTTTTTAGGCATGGTCTAATCTCCAGTAAGGAGTTTAAAGGCACTTTACCCTGTACGAACTCAGGCAGGAGTTTCCTTATTCATGATATAAGCGACCATTTCAGGATTGATTTTACTTTCCCTTGAAACTTTTGCTTCAATATCCTCAGTGGACTTACCTTCGGCTTTCATCTCCTTTATTTTTTCAGTGACTGAGGACGGAATCGTGTAATATTCATTTATATCTTTTCTGTGACCCCATACATCACCTTCAATAAGCTGAATTTTTTGCATCTCAAGGAACATTTCTATGGACCTTGAGATTGTGCCCATATAGGATTTTGGTAACTGGATTACATCAAGCTTCGGGCAGGTTTCAATCAGTCCAAATACGTCCTTGTTTGATGGCCTGAAGGCCAGGTGAACAATACGCTCACTAGGATTTAGTGTAAAAATTTCTTCTCTTGAGCTAACAACTCTAATTTTCATGTTTTTCCCCCACTGTGAAGTTTTTTACGTTTTTACATTGATATAAGCTACTTACACTGACTATAAATATTTATCTTACAGTCCCTTTATTTTTTATATAGTCTTCTGGCTTTCTTGCTTCTGGTAATTTCCTGCAATTAGATATAGGAATGAGTCAATTGCAAGAATTGTTCATTTGTATTCAGTTAAGGAATCTGTTTACGTTACAATGACTACTACAATAATCTATACATCTCGATTTACATTTATAGGTTTACAGAAATGGCAACAAAAATAACACATTTCTTATATATCGTATCTTAACTGAATACAAATGAAGAATTGTTAGGATTATAAAGGTTGAAGCCATTACATAACTATAACTTAAATACTCATATTAGTTTATATAAAGCCCTATAAGCCAACCTATGTATTAATGTGTGAAATTATATATTAATGTAAATCCTAAAGGATATAAGCTATTGTATGATTTGAACAGCTCAAAACATTTATCTTCTTTGGTAAGATATATGTTGAACAGCTCAAAACATTTATCTTCTTTAGTAAGCTACTGTAGCTTCACAAATAATCTATTTAGTTCAAAAAGAAGAGTTATTGATCATTGATCTCTAGTAGTTACTTAAACTCTGGAAAATTAGTTCTTTGATAGTCAATTAAACTCTTGATGGTTAATTAAAATGAATATATAAGAACTTTATCGATACTAATAACTCTTTCGGGGTTTTTGTCTTGCAGAAAACAAAAAAAATTGTATTGTTGGTGTTAGCAGTATTACTTGCACTTCAAGTTGTAGTTGGAAGTGCATCTGCTGAGGCTATTTATGTTAAGCCTGGAAATTCGATTCAAACGGCAGTGGATAACGCGCATCCAGGGGATACAATAATTGTAGAGCCGGGAACGTATGCTGGAGATATAGGAATTTCAACTGCAAATCTAACCATAATGTCAAGCAGTCCGCATAAAGCAATAATTAATACTGAAAATAATGCCTTCTGTATTTATGAAAGTAATGTTTCAGTAAAAGACTTTGATATTAGAGGTCCAGGGAAATCCGCAGGTACTTGTTTTTCATTTAGTCGCAGTGAATGTACTAATGGTGCTTTTTCCTGCACAGCTCAGAGTAATAACATATCTAATTTTAGTATCGGTGCCGATGTTGGTTTTTATATGTACAGTGGAAACGAATATATTCTCGATAATGATATCTCCAACTGTGGCACAGGAATCAGTGCCTTTGATCTTATGTTTGAAACTCTAAACATTAATGGAAATAAAATTACAAACTGTGATAATGGATTATATCTCGTTGATGCTCCATGTAACATTACTAATAATCATTTTAACAATACCGTAAACGTAAATACACCTGATGGAACCGATTGTGTCTTCAACATTACGAAAGCAATTGGGAAAAACATTATAGGCGGCACTTGTATTGGAGGTAACTATTGGGCAACCCCTTCCGGAAATGGTTTTTCACAGACTCATTGCGATAGTAACGGAGACGGTTTCGCAGATGAGCCTTATAAATTGGAAGGCTGTGAGAATTCTGTTGACTATCTGCCTCTTATATACTGTAATAATACTTCTGCTGATTCTTTTTCGGCATTTCCAAACCAGAAAAAGCTTCACTAAAGGTTTTAGTGTACTAACAAGTGTACAGGGTTGCAAACGTTATGGAAATGGAGCTTTTGAGGTTGAATGTATTCAGTAGCCAAAAACCCTGTACATGAGTACAATTAAAGTCAGAAAACATACTGTTATCTTAACAGAATCAATAAAAAGATTAAGTTTCAGGTAAGAGGTCCTGTATTAAAAGTAAGTATAGAAGATCCTTCTTACCTATATTATTCTTACAATACAGTAAGGTTTTTGGTTATATTTTGTTATTCTTTTGTAGTAATGCTTTATCAACTAAGACTGCTATCATCTTGCAGGCTTGATAGATCCAGATTGTAGTTCTATATTTTTAAGAACTATATCGAAAAAGCAGAGCAGATATCTGGCATAGTAATGTTTATTTCAATTCACAAACCATTGTTATAAATATATATATCAGGTAGAAAAGATCTTCGAGGAGCTAATCTTGAAGGAGCTTATCTGGACTGCCCTTTTAAAAGTGATCATAGTGAATAACAAGGTATTATAAAGCTTTCATGTAGCTTTTTGTTTTTTGTATTCTATGAAAGTAATGTGCAATATAATGTCAGGAGAACCTAGCTAAATCTATTCCATGCTAGAGAGTCTGATGAATACACTATTCTTGTAGATTTAGGAATTTCACATTACACGGCCTTATCTTATCAAAAGGTATCAGAGAATACTTCAATATCTCTTTCTTTGATCTCTTCTTTCATAGCAAGAAAAATTAAGCATAGAGGTCATGTTTTAATAGTATGACTCTGTCAGGAGACATAATCTACGAGCTAATAAATAATTACAATAATTAAAAACAATACACAAGCAGGAGTAAAAAGGAATTGATGGTATGACTGAACGACAGGTCGAAAGTGTACTTATCGAGATTCCGAAAGGAAGCCGGAACAAATACGAATATGATAAAGAAAAGAAAGTCATTAAATATGACAGAATGCTTTTTTCTTCAATGGTATATCCTTCGGATTATGGTTTTTTCCCCGATACCCTAGCCCTTGATGGTGACCCTTTAGATGCCATGGTTTTAACCTGGGAACCTACCTTTCCGGGTTGTGTAATAGATGTACACCTTGTGGCATTGTTTGATATGGAAGATGATAAAGGAAGAGATCAAAAAATACTATGTGTTCCAAAAAACGATCCTATGTGGAATTACATTGAGACAGTTGATCAGGTTCCACCTCATCTATTCAGGGAAATCACTCATTTCTTCCAAACTTACAAGAATTTAGAGGAAAAACGTGTGAAAGTTATAGGTTGGAAAAGTCTCGAAACAGCCGTCACCATACTCCAGGAAGCTAAAGATCGATATATCGAACAGAAGAAAGAAAATCATCAGTGAAGGGTTCTAAGCTAGAATTAAATTTTTATTTATCAAAAAAGTGCCTCAAAAATTTATCATCGTAATGACCTTGATAACTTCTAGAAGACAGACGATTCTTATAGGATGTGTTACGTCCATTCGTTTTCACTGATTCCACTTCTTCATATCCTCTGTCTTTTTGATCATTCTACCCGTCGATCATGAGTCCGTTTCGTCAAAAACTCTCTGATACTTCAGAGAATTACAATACTCATGCCAGAGCCACACACACAGACTCTGGCACTACAATCATTCCTTTTTTATCTGCAGCGTCCTAAAGGATCATCCGCGAAGCTTTTTCAGTTGGCGCTTCATCTCAGGAATTTCTGCCTCTTCATTGATCTTGCTTATTATATTTTTTTATAAATTTGTTAAACGGCAGTGACAGGATATGTAACCGAAAAATGAATACCTTCTTCCACAAATTCGTACCGCATGCTTTTACTCATCCTGACAACTGCATACTTGGTGGCACAATAGAAAGACTGAGATAGAAAAGGTATAAACCTTGTAAGGGATGCTGCATCAACGATGTGCACTCCAACCCTGAAGACGGGCAACGCGACATTAATGCCGTATATCATACTCCAGAGATTAACATCAACTATTCTTACGAAATGAATGACTAATCTTTATTTATTTCAAATATATGATTTCTAAGGATTCTAATAAGTATCTATTCTCTGTTTTAAGGGTTATTAAGAATCAAAGGTTCCTATAAAGCTTCTTTTTTAAATTAAATCGCGTGGTCTCCTCTATTTTGGAAAGTAAATATATATTTTTTTCAGCTCATTTTATGAATGTCAGCAGGTCAATTGTCTGAAGACAGCTAAAAAAACAAAAAAATAAAGCAAATGAAATAACGTGAAACCAGGCAAATAAACGACCGAAAAACAAGACAACCAAAAAACTCAAGAAAAAACAGAAGAGAGCTTAAAAATCAAAGTTGTGATGGCGCGTCTCACTATAAGTAACGGGGTATGTTCGCGCCACCGCTCCAAATTCCATTAAAGAAGACAATAACCCTAAACAACTCAGTTTGAGCAGAAATTAACAACCTAAAAATGGGATTGATAATTCATATTATCATCAACGGTTACCGGGAAAATTTTCCACTCCCGCAGCAAGCTAACGGGATATTCGAAATAAATAAGAAAAACGAAAAAACGGAAATAAAGATCAGTGACGGAAGTATACTATGGAAATAAAAACAAAAATATTAAACTCAATTTATCGCTTTTCAGCGGTAATGGTAGTATTATGCATTCTGCCATCAGGAGCTTTTGCTTCGGAAAACAAAACTGCATTTACTCCTGGAGAGAATGTAACTAATGAAAATTTTGCTGATATTCAGGCACAAACGCTTGATTCCATTAATGAACAAATTACTGAACTTCAGAGCTTCTATACTAATGTAAGCAAAGCATCAAGTGCATCCGACCTCCAGAAAGTCCTGTCCAGTCAGAGATTTGCCGGCATGTCTCATGGAATGAATATGGGGCCGGGCGAAAAAGATCATGGATTCTGTGGGGTGCCCGGCTTATTTGACTTCGCCCAGCTTGAGAACGTAACTGACGATAATTACACTGATGTTCAGGCAAAAATGGTCAGTTCCCTTGGAAATATGACTGAAATGCTTAATAGTCAGGTGGATAACACGACTGATGAAAACAGAACTAAAATGCTCAATGAACAAATAACTGACCTTGAAAACCTATCTAGTAAAATAAGTGCAGCTTCCAGTGCAGAAGAACTGCAGAACGTTGTATTCAGCTATTTGCAAACCCAGACTACTGACTCACTCAAATTGGAAATCGAACACCTTGAAAAGATTGAGAGTGAGACCAAAAACACAACCGATAAAAATATGAGTGAAACCCTTAGCAGCAGAATTACAGAACTCAATGGTCTAATAGAAGATATCAACGGAGCAAAATCCCTCGAAAACCTTAAGGAAATCATGTTTTCTTCCGGAATGCCTGGAATGGGAGGTCCGATGCACCACGGAGACAACTGTCCCATGGGTTCCGGAGAATTGCCTGAAAACAGCACTGAAGCTTAAGCTTTGACAGGTTTGAAGGTTCGACTAAAGTAAGATGGAAAATTGATAAGAACAACAGATGGAAAATTAAAAAGGAGATGATGTAAAAATACATCTATCCATATTTTTTCTAAAACTTCATTCACTGAAAGTTTTGCATTACTTCTATGCTTCTGAACCTATCTTATGCCTTTTTGGAAAACAGGAGATTACTAAATGTTGTTGAAAAAATGTCCTAAGTGTAATTCTGAGCTTGAAAACGATACCTTCAGGAATTTTCAGTACTGCTCTGTATGTGGGTATTGGACAAGGAAAGAAACTGCAAGACTTGAACCATTTATAATCCTGGGGTGATAACAATATGTCTGAACCTTCTTTGGAATGTATCCGATGTGGCACACTTCTCAAAAAGCAGGTAATCGGTTCAAATAAGTTTTATTATTGCAGAAAATGTGGATGTATATCCTCAGTTATATCTGTGAGCGTGCCTGCTCAATCTGCGAATGAGCAGATTAATATTAAAAATGAGTCTGTACCAGGGCAATGAGCCCTGAATCCTGATATCTAGCAAAAATTAGTGAATACCTCAACCGTAGGATTTGCTTGCTATTCCTGGCAACTAACCCTTCTTACTCATTTTTATGGACGGTAGACTGCAACTTAAAGTCAATTTAGTATCTTTGAATTGATTCCTGGAAAAATCACTATCCTGTTACTAGATTGACAATTAGTGCTATCCCAGTCAGGGCCATTATCAACACGATGCCCCATCCCAAGACATTGCTCACCATCGAGTTAACGAACGGGCCCATGACGTCTTTCCTGTTTGCGATCATGATGATCAGTGCCATAAGCGGTGGCGCAGCCAGACCATTCAATGCTGCTGTGTAGTAGAGGGCAGTTATCGGATTGATCCCAAACCAATCGAGGGACATGCCGATCATTGTAGATGCTACAATCACCGCATAGAACCCAGGAGCTCGTCCGGGCTTTTTGCCTAGTCCTTCTCTCATCCCGGCTGTCTCAGACACGGCATATGCTGACGCGCCGGCCAACACTGGAACCGCGAGAAGTCCCGTACCAATAATCCCAGCTGCGAAGAGCAGATAGGCAAAGTCGCCGGCCAATGGTCTCAAAGCCTCGGCAGCCTGTAAAGCGGTCTGTATTGATGTTATCCCACTGGTGTGCAAGGTGGCGGCTGTGGTAACGATGATGAAGAGCATGATGAGTTGAGAGAAAAACATCCCACCGACTGTGTCCCAGCTCATCTCGGATATACCCTGCCGCGTTATGCAGGGTTTCCCGATACCTGTGTCAGGAATCTGGCCGTTCATGATCTTCTCTTCGACCTCCTGTGATGCCTGCCAGAAGAATAGGTAAGGAGAGATCGTTGTTCCCAGAACCGCGACGATGTTGAGCAGATAGTCCGCTGAGAATTCGATGTGGGGGGTCAATGTAGCTTGAAGAATCATCCCCCAGTCAAGCCTGACGACAAGGGCTGCCAGGACATATGAGAAGAGGGTTAATGTTAGGTATTTAAGAATACTCGAATAAACTCTGTAAGGGACGAAGACCTCGAGGACAATAATAGATCCCGTAATGAGGATCAGCCAGAAGATAAAAGGCAGCCTCATAAGCATCTGCGCCGAGGAAGCCATCGCCACGAGATCCGCGCCGATATTGATTGTATTCGCGATCACTAGCATTGAGACCGTTAAATAGAGTACTTTCTTCGAATGGTGCTCGAGGATAACTCCAGCCAATCCCTTTCCAGTCACCATCCCAATTCGGCCGCACATCTGCTGGATGACAATCATGAATGGGGCAGTGAACCAGACAAGCCAGAGCTGCTCATAACCGAAGATTGCGCCCGTCTGCGAATAGGTTGCAATACCGGATGGGTCGTCATCGGCCGCACCAGTTATGAATCCTGGCCCTATTTTTCCAAGTAGCCATCTAAGAATTCTCATAGGCCATACAGCCCTTTTCTCCTGCTTTTGTTGTGTCTGTGGCGTTGCAAATTGCAGTGGTTCAA
>DASXVB010000088.1:0-2608 GCA_036504475.1 Methanosarcina sp. | reverse complement strand
TACTGCATATGCAGTTACCTTTGCTTCTCCAAGAATCTCAAGGGTTGTTGGTGGATCCTGCCTGACAATTATCGCATCCTCGCTGGTGTATCCGTCTTTTACCAGTTCAACCCCTATGGAAGAAAGTACAGGCTCTACCTCTTCAAAGCTATGTCCCAGAAGAACTATCTGAGGAGGAAGACTTTCAATCGAGAGTTTCTGTCCTTCTTCTGCTAACTTGATAAGTTCGATGCCTTTCGTTACCTGACCCACAACCGAATGCACAAGGCTTGAAGGCCGATCCTCTCTTGAGATATATGCTCTGCCCAACCCATATCCAACTGTTCGGACAGAGATCGCACCTTCTCGTCTTGGTTCGAAATTTTCGTAAGGAACTGGTTCTCCTTTCAAGTCATCATCCGAAATGAAGGAACTGGTAGTAACATCTACATTGAGAGTCCCCTCACGGGTTAGGGCATAGAAATGTTCCGCCCCCTTGGGAGCATTCCTGGAAAGCTCTACTTCAAAATAAGTAAATATACTATTTCCGTCTTCAAGTGGAATAGAGAGATCAGTTGTGCAGGTCTTTTCTGAGATTTGTTCCCATTCTATAATTGGCTCAATTTCAAGGATTGTATCCTCTTTGGAAATCCTAGACAAAATATTTTTTCCAGCCACAACCTCTGCAAAAATTCCATCTTCAGGAGTCCCATATTCTGCAGTATGTCTTTTAAGCGAAAAAATAAGATGAGTATTGTGAGGATCAAAACCTCCTGCTCCAAACATCACTTCAAACGCTTCAAAGCTTCTTGCCTCACGCGAAGGTTTAATTTCGGCTTCAAAAGGCCCGAAAGCTATGGCTTCAGGGCTTACCCAATGGACAGATTTCCCTTCGTACTCTTTAAAGTGTTCAGCCCATAATTTTCCTGAAGGCGATTCAGGATTTTTAATTTCTATCCTGAATTCTCCTCTAGGAGTATTGATAGCGTATTCGGTGATTGTTTCTATTTTTTCCTCAGCGGTTTCTTTCAGAATTCCGATCGCTGTACCGGCTATATAGGGGGCTCTGGAAACCTTAAGGGCATCTCCAAGGGTAGCGCCTGCAGGTAAGGTATATTTTTGTCCATTCACCTCTACGCTGATCTCACTATTCGTAATCGGCACCTCATTTTAGTATTCTTCCATACTAAGAGGTGACAGCATATTTATATTTCTTCTGCAGCTTGCATCCTTTCGTCTTCGGTGAGTTGAGATAGTATATTCTTCGGCTCACCTATATCTATAATCTTCCCGTTACGCATAAGTGCGACACGATCACATATTTCGTTTACGAAATCGAGATCATGAGAAACTACAACAAATGTTTCTCCGATATCCTCTCTGGCTTTAAGGATGGAATTCGTCACCGAGACCTTGGTAATCGGATCCATAGTTCCTGTCGGTTCATCCATAATGACAATTCTAGGTTCCTTGATTAGAACCTGTGCAAGTGCAACTCTATGCCGTTCCCCTTCACTCAGCTCGTCAGTCATTTTAGGTAAAATAGCCTTTGCCTTATTTTCCTCAAAGCCTGCAGCCTTGAGAGTGATTACGGCTTTTCTTACCCCTAATTCAAAAGGTAGATCGAGGCTGATGGATTCGGTAAGGTTATCTATTACTGAGCTGTGAGTGTAAAGGCCGTATTCTTGGTGCAGGAATCCCATATATTTAGTTGCTCTTCCCTTGTTTTCCACTCCTAGCTTTGTCATGTCAACCCATTCGTCTCCCACGCGAACCTCAACCTCTCCGGATGTGGGCGGTAATATTCCCATAAGAATTTTTGAGGTTGTAGTCTTGCCAGCTCCACTCACTCCAACTAGCCCGAAGATTTCTCCTTCTTTTACATCAAAAGAAATGCCGTCTACAGCCCTTACCACGCCACGATCAACTGAAATATAACGTTTTGAAAGGTCTCTTACCCTTATTATAGGTTCCCCGACCATGACATTCTTTTCCTGCTTCACAATTGAAACACTCTGCATAAAGATTGCAGAAACTTCAAGTGGGTCCCCTTCCTTGACTACCTCCCCATTTTCAAGCAGGATAGCTTTATTTGCCATTTGTTCAATAACTTCAGGCCAGTGTGAAGTCAGGATCATACTCATGTTATAGTTCTTGACCGCCCTAATCATAGCATCATGGACAAGCTTTGCAGTCATAGGATCAAGAGTACCTGTGGGTTCATCAGCTAACAGGAGCAGAGGATTTCTAACAAGCTGCCTTGCAAGCACAACCCTCTGTTTTTCCCCGCCTGAGAGTTCGCGTGCAACATGCATCATGCGGTGACTTAGGTTTACTTCTTCTAGTAATTCAACCGCCTTTCTCATGGAGTCTTTTCCTGCGTATCCGATTTCATTCAAGGAATTTATGACGTTTACAAGAACTCTCTCATCACCATAAAGGGCAAAGGTGCGCTGGAGCATAATAGCAATTTTTTTGGTGATATCTTTCCTTACAGGGTCATAAAGGGAAAGTTTCACAAAATCCGCCTCGAAAGTTTCCAGTGTATCTCCACAGACCGGACACTTCTGGCCTGTTCTACTTGGGCGCTCTATGTATCCGCATTTCGGGCAGCGGGCTAGATGATAAA
>DASXVB010000087.1:0-1596 GCA_036504475.1 Methanosarcina sp. | reverse complement strand
TTGCAGAAGCATTTGTTGTGTTTACTATAAGATCCTGCAGTTTATTGATTTCGGGATAGTCTGTTTTGTACTCTAGTTTTCCTTTTTGCTCAAGAACACTATTTGAAATTTCAACTTCTTTTTCAAAAGTTTTAGCACCCTCGGCTTCAAACCAGCAAACACCTTCTTTAACCAGATCTATAACAAGCGTATAGTTTCCTTTCTGATCAGGTGTTTTTATCAAGATTCTTGAGCTTATTGTGTCTCCAGGTCTTACATTGTATGGAAGAGGTGTCCGAAGACCGTCATGAACCACTGTTCCGTTTGCGTTCTTCCAGTGATAGGATATATAAACCGACTCTTTACCGTCTTTATTCCATATCTCTGTACCCATATTTTTTACCGTAACATCTACAGAATACATTGAACCTGAAGTTAATCTTGGAAAAATTTCTACATGTGAATATTCTGTATCATAAATCGGTTCCAGTTTGATTTCAATATTTGGAGTGCTCATATTTCTTGAATCTTTACCCTCCACTACTGAGGATGATATAAAAATTAAATATAAAAACAGAAATGTCGATGCTAAGGTTACTGAAAATAAACTTTTCTTATTTTTCATTTATTTTCCCGTCATCTCTTATTTTCTTTACATTCTACAAATAATTAATCAGTGTATCCGGCTTTATACTTTTATATCTTTTGTATAAAGTCTTTCTAACTTTTCATAATAAAGGATTATTAACCCAAGTCTCAGGAAAACAAATTGAAATAAATCTACATAGAAGTTCCAGAGCTTTCCAGCACAAAAAATAAAAAAAGGCACGAAAATCTCAAAATCTACTCAAAAAACTAAGAAATATAGATCTTCACATTCGTTTATCGAAAACAGCAAACTGAAGAATAGCTTTCAAATACCGCCGCATAAAGCGAATCTAAATATTTTTGTCAGATTTGACTAAATACTCAGAGATATGATTAAATTACAAAAAAGGAAAATTAACGAAAATCAAATGAAAAGAGTGAATTAAAAGAAAGAGGGAACAGTTTCTTGTCCATCTTCTTCCAGACAGTTATTTATGGGCAAAGCGCCCACAACTTCATCTTTTTCTACCGCATCTATTCTGTAAAAACCGAAGCGTTCAAACTATAAGACCCTGCCATGTACGTATGTGCAGGACTCTTAAAGTTGAATGTTTCAATCGTGTCTTGTTCAATTAGTTGCCAAGGGAACCGTGTCCATATCCTTTAGCTACCCAATTATCAACGTTGTGATCGGATGGATCTAGTGTATTTGAGCCTGATCCTACTTGAATGTAAGGCGACACATTCCACATAACGTTATCACGAACGCTAATCGAACCACTTGCATGAATATTTCCAACGCCTGCACTGCTGCTTGATCCTTTGAAATCATGCATAATATTGTGATGGACATTCGCATTTGTTAGTGAATTTTCCAGCTCAACACAACACCAGCCAGATCCGGAACTGCCTGAAAAAGTATTGTGATCCACTTCAACATTTGCGGCGCTATCTATCCTGACACCTGTATTAGTTTGAACCTCAACATCACAGTTATACATTCTTGAATCCTTAGTACCTGATAAGAAT
>DASXVB010000086.1:0-2456 GCA_036504475.1 Methanosarcina sp. | reverse complement strand
CTGGAACTGCATCTTTACGAACTAGTGATTCTGCAGTATAAGTAACAGAATTTGAAAGATGAAGAGAACTATTCGAAAGACTGATATTTTCCAGCCTATTCCGGTTGTTTCCAGAAAATGACAGTGAAGCTGAAGAACCCGGCGCATAATAATTTTTCCATCTTACACCTGAAATTGAAGAGTCCGATAAGGTGTAATTGGTTTCTTTTGTGCTTCCGTTATCTTGATAATATGGCGTTGATATCGATCCAAGCGAAGAGATATTAGAATCAACAAAATTTACTTCGGACCCGGATTGGCTCATAGCATGTGAGCCCATATATCGAGGTAATCCACAGTCACCATATGCCTTTTTTTTCAAGTCGATAATATCCACAGGAACATCTGGAGTATGTCTCCACTTATCGTATTCATAGTTCTTTTGTATCTCAGATAATGTCAAAACGCGATCATAGAGTCTAAAAGTATACATACTACAGTTACTGTAGTTTAGTCCAGAGCCGGAGCCTATGGTGATATTGTTAGCAACCCCTAATACTGGTGAATCCCATCTACGAGGGTCAGCTGAATCTACCCCATTGACATAAATATGAGTAACATTGTTATCATAAGTTGCTACGATATGATAAACCTGCCCAGCAATAAGACTAATATTTGAATTGTATCCATTTTCACCGCTCTTCAAGACTGTACCAAAACGAATACTATTGTAAGGATCATTAGGCAAACAACTCAAATACCAACCACATGTTGAGTCCTGATACTTGCTTACAAGTGCTCCATATCTCGAGAATGTGTTAATTGAGCCAATGAACTCAATTGATACAGGACTGGAAATATTAGTCTGTTCATTATTAGAAATGTCTATTTTACTACTGATACCATTAAGGCTTATGTAGTTTGCACCAGTTCCTGGATCTGTTCTTTGATTAACACTTGTAGCATAGCCGGTATTATTATTTCCGCTAAGATCTATCAGGGAATTCCCCGATAAATTACCATCATAATAAGCAACCAGTCCATCTGTTACCAGTCCATCTGTTACTTGTGCTGCTGCCCCCGGAAATGCCAATATAGAGAGCAGCAGCAACCCACATAAAGCTTTAGTTATATTTTCCATAGTTTTTCTTTCCTTTTGCTCTGGTTATCGATATCAATAACTCATCAGGTAAATTATCACAATATCGATATTTTTTTTATGTTTTGAGAATATAACGTTTAACTTGTATATATACCCCCTAACTGTATAAACAAAAAAGAACTTTTACTGTTAGGTAAACATACAGCTAGAAAGTTAAGAAGAACAAAAAACCGATGAATTCAAAAACAGATTTGACCGCCGAAGGCATTGTATTACCCAGGCAAAATCAAGAAAACTTGCCACCTTACTAAGGACGTCTTTCGAAGGAACTTTTATCTAACTGGCTTTCCGCAGATGTCTTCAAAAAAATAACATTTTTCTTGTTATCGTTTTTGGAGAATTATTCGAAAATTTGTATTTATCTGACCTTCCGCAGATGTTTGACAAATTTATCTATTTTTCCCGTTACTATATAAATACAAAAAATATCGTATCCTGCTTTTGATTTCATTATGTTTGTTACAACGCTTTCTCTTGATCATCATGGAATTGTTTCTGGCATTTATGATGAACTTGAAATTGGAAAAGTTATTGATGAAGTGCTACCTAAACTTGGGCAGCATAAGTTAGCTCATTCTATTGTAGTAAAAGCAATGATCCTCAACTGTCTTGGTTTCGTAGACAGTCGTCTTTACATGTACTCCCAGTACTTTGAAACTCTCCCTGTTGAAAAGCTCCTTGGTTCCGGAATTAATGCATCTGACCTTACTGATGATGTTTTAGGTCGAACTCTTGACGAAATATATAACGCAGATTCTACTCAACTTTTCATGAAACTTGCCTTGAAAATGATGGAAATCGTGGACATCAGGACTCAACTTCTTCAATGTGACACTACCAATTTTAGCGTTTATGGAGATTACAAACATATCGATGGCAGTTCTGCCATCGAAATCACATATGGTCATGCAAAAGACGGTAGAGATGACCTTCAACGTTTTGGACTTGGAATTATAACAAACCAATATGGAATCCCATTATTTGCAAAAGCTTACTCTGGTAATTCATCAGACAAAGAAACCATAATTGAGGCAATGAAAAAACTTCAAGAAAACATAACTTTCCCTAATGATGTTTATTACATAGCTGACAGTGCTCTATACTCTGATAATAATATTAAATCAATGAGAGAAGGGATGAAGTGGATTACTCGTGTTCCTTCAACACTAAATATGGTTCCGTTGCAAAAAAATATCTGTTAAGGATATAATAAAATAAAAATGGAATCAAAGGTAGTGATATGCTATCTAATCCCTTTAAATGGAAGCATTTTGTAGGTGAAATTATTTTATTGAATGTCAGATGGTACTTAAAA
>DASXVB010000085.1:0-8208 GCA_036504475.1 Methanosarcina sp. | reverse complement strand
GAGAATCCGATACCTTTAATACTTTATAATACTGCTTTCTTCTGATGTCTGCAGGCGTACGCACATATTTGGAATTAATGAGATACAAAAACTGTCTTATGGCGGGGTTTGCATCTGTAATTGGAACAGTGATAGCTTTTTATATCCTGACCTCAGATACCCTGAGTTCTTATAGCCCTAATAAATTTCCTTCTTTTTACTCAGGCCTTTTATTTCTGGCCGTGTTTGCAATTGCAGGCGCAGGAAATGCAATTAACGATTATTTTGATGTCAGGATAGACTCAATCAATCGCCCCGAAAGACCTATTCCCTCAGGTAGGGTAAAGTTAAAAGAAGCTCTTTACTTTTCTTATATCCTGTTTGCTCTCGGAACGCTTCTGGCTTTCTTAATTAATCCAATATGTGGGTTTATTGCACTATTTAATTCTTTATTGCTCATCTTTTACGCAAAAACTCTCAAAAGTACTCCTCTTTTAGGAAACCTAAGCATAGGCTACCTTACTGGCTCAAGTTTTCTTTTTGGAGCCTCTGTTTTTGAGTTTGAAGGACTCAAATCCCTCTTTGTACTTTTCCTGCTAGCAGCCCTTGCGATTACTGCCAGGGAAATTGTGAAGGATATTGAGGACATGGAAGGAGATAAGATGGAAGGAGCAGATACCCTGCCTCTTCGGATCGGAGCGAAAAAAGCAAGTTATCTTGCAGGTTTTATAGGGTTTCTGGCTGTACTTTTTAGCCCTCTTCCTTATTTTATGTCAATACTTGGTCTCCGTTATCTTTACCTTGTCCTTCTGGCAGATCTTGGATTTCTTGCAGCCATCTATCAACTTCTAGTTCGCAACAATCCTACTGAATCTTCAAAAATGTTCAAGATCGCAATGTTCTTTGCTCTTATTGCTTTTATTGCTGGGGTATAAATCTTCCCCTGACAAACTTATTTTCAGCAAATAGGACATTTTCCTGCAACTAGCTCCATTGAGAAAGCCTGTATATTCTCAAGCTCCTTTTCAATTATTTCGGTTGATTCCTTTTCTACATACTTCACATTCCCTTTCTTCATTATCAGCTGGGCAGTTGCGATCTGAGGCTGGTCAATTGGAGTACCGATTTCACTCAAAAGCCAGACATAAACTTCAGAAACATCAGGTACTTCCTTGTAAATCCGCGCTGCAATCCTGTGGGAAAGAAGGTTGTATATCTTTCCTATATGGCTTACAGGATTTTTACCTGCTGCGGCCTCACTGCTAACAGGCCGGTTTAAAGGAATTATTCCATTTACACGGTTCCCTCTCCCAACTTCCCCGCCGTCTGCATCTTCTGCAGAAGTGCCCGTTACAGTGGTATAAATTCCCTGTAGCCCTCTACCCGGAGTATCCAGAGTATTAAGGGAAGCAGTTGGTTTCAGACACATACAGGCTTCTAGCTCGGCTCTTGCTCTCTCTGCAAATCCGGCAATAAATTCTTCAATCTGTTCGTGCAGTTCAATTTTTTTCTTAAAATACTCTTCTTCAGACTCAACATATCTGTCCACAAGAGGCATTGCAACGGTCAAGTGTACATCTTCCCTGTGCCTGAGTCCCATAACTTTTACATCTTCTCCGGATTCCGGATATTCTTTTTTGAACGTTCTTGAATTCAAGTACTGCTCACATTCAAAAACAAGCCTTTCAGTCGGACTGAGAGGTGCGTATCCAACTGCTGCAGAAGTGTCGTTTGCCCCAAGAATACTGCCTTTCCGACTAAAAATATCCGTAAGTTCTGCAGAACCTTTTTTTAGCTCTACCTGGTAAATGAGATTTTCAGGGTCTACGAAGCGGAGGTTTTCCTGGATCCACTGTTGTGCCGTACTTACCGCAAGCTCAGGAACATCAATTTCTATACCTTGTGCTTCAAAAGTTGCCCTGTCACCGATGATAAGCCTCATGGGGCTTACGACTCTGCCTCCTCTGAATTTTCCTTCCACTTCTCCTGCAACGAGCATGCCTTTGTCTACATTATAGTGTAGGATAGTCCCAAAGGTTTCAAGGTACTTCTGGTTAAGGCCTAATGAAATTTGTTCCATTATGGCATCACAGATATAGTCCGGATGCCCCAGTCCTTTCCTTTCAACAACCTCAACCCTCTGGCGGTAAACTTCAGATGCTTTTAATTCTTCTATAACTATATTTCTCAAACTCTTGCCCCCCAACTCCTTAAAGGTATAGTTTTCTTAAATGCATATTTCTTTAAGTACAGCTACCTAAAGGGCAGTTTCCTTAAAGGCATAGTTTCCTTAAAGATGTTAATTTCCTTAAGGCTTGATAATAATTGATGTCTAACTTCTGATTGAGATTCACAGTTCGGTTAGCACAGCCTGAAGACAATTCCCCTAATTACCTCAAGCTTCTTCTCTGACTAAACTTCAAGTCTTTAATCTGATTAAATCTCAAAACTTTTATTATTACTATTATTGTTCAGATTTCGATATCCAAGCTATTAAATAAACTCTATTTCTTCTGATGATTCTTTTTTGCTTTTGTCTCTGCTTCCGGACGCGGGCTCTTTTTCACTTTGCGGAAGATGCTTTAGATACTCTTTTATCATCATAGGAAAAGTATTTGAAGGCACAAAACGGACTCCAAGCTGTTCTGCCCATTTTTCAATCCCATAATCGCTTGCAACAACTGCGGCATCAAGCTCTTTGGCAAGGATAAGGACATCAATATCAGGAGCACTATCAAGAATCCCATATCTCAGGGCAGCACGATATTTGTTCCGGAATTTGCCAATAATCCCTCCGATAACTTCCCTTTCCACCTCTTCTTTGTACTCTTTTTTCTTGTTTTGTGGATTTTCCATAAAGAGGCATTCAGTAGCTGCTTCCCATATTGCGTCCTCGGCAACTCCCATTCCTCGATTAATCCTCTCCCGCATATAAGCTACATATTCCTGAAATATTTGAGAAGTTACATTAACTCTATATCTATCAGGAGATTTTTTCACGAGCCAGGTATCGATTTTAGCCATAACCTCCCTGTCACAGCCATTATGGCTTGCAAACTCGTACATTTCCTTGTATACCGATGGATAAGGTACATAACAACTTATCCCGAATTGCAGGCGGGCCTCAGCTATAAGATCAAGAATCATCTTCATCCCTTCGCAAAGGGAGGTATAGCCCATGACCTCACGCGTCTGCAGATCCGTTAATGCTGTAGTATCCAACACAAATCTCTGCTTGAGCATTTTCTAACCCTTTTGAATAGTCTTCTTTACCCGTTTTATTATTGATCCTTGATCAATAAAGTTCTTTGTTTTATTCTCTTTATTTTGCTAACTTTTTAGTTTTTTTCTGTTTTTATAGCTCTTTTTTATTGTATTATTTGCTTAATTTTTGATCAAAATCAATAACTGTATATAGTTTTAAGACTTATATTCCTACAGGGAAGTTAAAACCAGAAGCTAGAGAGCGTTTTAAAACGCATTTTGTAAAGTGTTTTTTAATGTTGGTTCAACTCGAATGCGAAAAGTATTTCCAAAACGACATTTATAAAAATATTACGTTGTAACTCCTCATTGTTTGCTTTTCCAGCTCTGGGTCGATCTTCTCTAGATTGATATGCTGGCAGGACAATGCTGGCATGCAAAACAGAGCTCAATGGTGTTAAAAATTGAGCCGGATTGGACACCTCGAAATAGCCCGATTCGGTATGAGTATGAGTATGAGTAATAAGCTGAAAAGGGGAATAAGATTTGAACGCAAGCATGGAGATATTGAAACCTTGTGTAGGCTCAGCACAGGGGTTGGTGAGAAATCCTTCAAACAAAGGAGACGACACAATGAAGGAGTATTGTAATATTTGTAGTCGGGAACTGCTGGAAGATGTACTAGTTGTGGACACCAGCCTAGACATGAAACCAATAAAGTTCAAAGAAGTTCAAGGGGACAAGTCTGATCTGATATGCATTGAATGTGCAATTGACTCGATTAAAAATCCGCCTTTCGTATGTTCGAGATGCGGCCAGCCAATTGAATTTAATGAAAAGTTCTACGTATTCAAGGAGGCAACCACAAAACCTGGCGGCCCCAAAGTTGACTTTAAAGAAACAGGTCTTGATGACAGATATGTCTGCAGTACATGTTTTTGTGAAACAATGAATCCAGAAGGGGAAAAGAAAGTCTAAGTGGAAATCTATCTGCAAATTTGACTCTTTCTCCCTGTATTTTCTAATCAATGGACAGGAATCGGGTAACAGTTCCTGAAAACAATTGCCTGATAAATACAGAACTGGACAAGTTCTGTTACTATTTTTCTAATTTTTTAGAATTCGTTCTTCTTTCTTTTCTCTATTCCTATTTATTTTCTTTATTTCTATTCATCTACTCAAAATTTTCGAGTTTAAGAAAGTGATTCTTTAAGAATATCTTCCAATATACTCTAAGCAGAAGCGTAAACATCATTTATTAAGCATAAATATTAATCTTATAAAAGTAGAGAATATTGATCTAATAAACAAAATCTAATATACAGAATCTGATAAACAAAATAATAAGCAGAGTATTATTTACTAAGTCTAATATTCTATTTTCTATTAATTTTATTAACTTACTACTAACTTTGGGGGTAATCAATTGAACGGAAGCAATGTGATCGAAATTGAAGATATGACATGGGGAGAAGTGATAGAGAGCGCTAAAAAACCGGTTATCGTAATGTTCTACAGCCCTACCTGTCCCTATTGCAGAGCCATGGAACCTTATTTTATGAACTATGCGCGGGAATTTAAAAGTTCGGCAATTTTTGCTCGCATAAACATCGAAACAAATCCTTGGACTACTGAAAGATATGGAGTCCAGGGCACGCCAACCTTTAAGTTCTTCTGTCATGGAAAACCTGTATGGGAACAGGTAGGTCAGATCTATCCTTCTATACTAAAAACGGCACTTGAAGATATGATTAATTATGGAGAAGAGTGCATAAATAAAAGCACTCCAATCGGGCAGAATATTACAGGATATGTGTGAATTCCTAACTTCAGTTAGGATTTTAACCTTTTTCAATCTTTAGTCGGTATTCTAAACTTTTTTCAGTCTCTAATGGCTATTCTAAACCTTTTCATCCTTTAACAGATATTTTAGACTTTTTTTGCTCTTTAGCAGATATTCTAGATCTCTTGCGTTTTCCAAATCATTATTTTCAGGTATTTTTTCCGTATAGGTCCTTATTTACTAGTCCGTATTCATTAAATGCCATCCTGAAGCTTGTGAGAATGCTAAGGGTTGCACTTAAAAGAGTTGAGACGTAAATCGCTATCATAATGGTAATTTGATATTTGATTGCAACTAGTGGACTCGCTCCTCCAAGAATCTGCCCTGTCATCATCCCGGGCAAAGAGACGATACCTATGGATGCAATATTTGCCAGGGTGGGCTTTACTGCAGCTTTAAGGCTTTTTCGCAAGTATGGACGAGTAGCCTCGTACAGACCTGCGCCAAGAGATAGGCTATAAAGGTAGCGATTTTCGTTTCGCTTAATATCTTTATAAAAGTCACCTATTCCTACTACATTTCCCCGAAGCGTATTCCCAAGCAACATACCTGCTATAGGAATCAGGTAGCGTGCGTCAAGAAGATTTTCCAGATTGATCACGAATTTATTGACATATAAAAGAACAACGAGATTTGAAAAAGCAATGGCTAAAATGATAGGTACAAAGAGTTTTTTTACATTTAGATCGGCACTTTTTATTGCAGTATGAGATGCAAAAAAGATCATCAATCCTACCCAGGCCAAGTTCAAAAGCCCATTATTCAGGTCAAAAATAAAATTCAGAAAAAAGCCTGCAAAAAAGAGTTGAATTGACATTCTCAAAACAGCCTCAAAAGTGCTTTTTTCGAGTTCAAGCCGAATTTTCCGGCTTATGAAAATTGGAATTACAAGTAAGAAAACACAGAAAATTAACGAAGTGTAGCTTATATCATAAACTGGCATTTTTATTCTTCTTGGTTGTTTTTGTTTGTTTATTTTGTTTGAGGAATGGACCTGGAAGTTTCTTCATATCTATTTTCAAGATCTATTATCTCTATCCAGTCGCGTTCCCATTCTCTATCATGGGAGATAATAAGAAGTGTCAAGTCTTCTCGAGACAGAAAATAATCCGCAATTTTCTTTTTTAAATTTATATCAAGAGCGGAAGTGACTTCGTCGAGCAGATATATATTTCTGTTCAGGAGTAGGGATATAAGGATTCCTATTCTCTGCTTTTCTCCACCTGAAAGTTCTTGGAAATTCTGGTCAAGAATATTACCTTCCAGTTCAAGTTCCTTCATGAAAGCCTGCAGTTTTTCGTGGTCAAGTTTTTCTTTATTTGCTCTGTAAGAAAAGATTTCGTCTAACAGGTTTTTTACCTTACCTTCCCCAAGATCAGTATCCTGTGCCACGTAAGCGATTTCTTTTCGAGTCTCCCAGCATGTTCTGGAATCGATTACCTTATTCCGGAAATAAAGAGTTCCTTCCACAGGTTTTGTAAAGCTAAGCAGCATTTTTAAAAGGGTAGTTTTTCCAACTCCCGATTTTCCTCTTATTAGAACTTTTTGTTTTTTCTTTATGCTAAGGTTGAAACCCGAAAGTATCTTTCTATTATCAAATGAAATTCCTACATTTTCGTATCTTATCAGTTCGTTATTTAACGGTTCATTAGACATGTTTTTAACATCTTATTTTTGTAAGGTATTAATATTACTTGCTTGTTAGCATCTTAATTCTGTAGGGTATCAATATTACCTGTTTTTGTTTGCCTAAAGCTTCTACTTGTTTATCCAAAATCAAATGTTTAACGATTTTCCAGGCGAGGTTATATTCCAACCCAATGCTGTCGATTACCGCACATGCACTTTTCGGCAGACATGTATAAAGAGAAAGTTTATCATATACTATGTGTTTCAGGTAATTCAATATTAGATCAAAATAATCTAAAATTGATAATTTTCAAAGATATGGTCCTATCATACCTTTTCATGAGGGAAACTTAATGGATTGTAACATTCCAAACAAAAAACTTTCAACCCCAATTAAAGCTGCAAAGATTAATCCCGGTATGAGTGTTGACGAGCTTGTCAGGGAATACAAAGGTTGTGCCTTTGGGGCAGGCAGGCTGGCTGAAGCCGTGGACATCTACTATGAAATGTTAGCTTCTGAGAAAACTACGAAATTTTTCGGGCTTGCAGGGGCAATGACTCCTGCAGGCATGAGGAACATTGTTGCGGATTTAATTCGTGATGGCTATATCGATGTTCTTGTGACTACTGGTGCCAATATGGTACACGATACTGTTGAAGCCCTGGGTCTTCACCACTATAAGGGCACAGACTGTGCAAACGATATACAGCTAAGGAATGAATGCATTGACAGGATTTACGATGTTTATCTTCCTGACCAGCATTTTACAGACCTTGAAGAATTTCTACAGAGTGTCTATGCTGGGCTGCCCCAGGAAAAGCTTTCTATCCGGCGGGTGCTTACCGAGATCGGGAAAAACCTTGATGACGATTCCTCTATCCTGAAAACCGCAGCAGAGATGGGGGTACCTGTGTATTGCCCTGCCCTTCAGGACTCGGTGATAGGGCTTCAGGCCTGGCTATATAAGGAAGGAAATCCTCTGCATGTGGATGCCTTTGGTGATATGCATGAGTTTATGGAAATCTGCTATGCGGCGGAGAGTGCAGGTGCCCTGCTCCTTGGTGGCGGGGTTCCCAAAAATTACATCCTGCAGTCCATGCTTGTAACTCCCAAATCCTTTGACTATGCAATCCAGTTAACAATGGATCATCCTGAGACCGGAGGTCTGAGTGGAGCAACGCTTGACGAAGCTCAGTCCTGGGGAAAGGTAGGAGAAAGCGCAAAATCCGTAACCGTATATGCAGATTCAACGATTACTCTCCCGCTAATGGTTGCGGCTGTCCGTACGCGCCTTTCAAAGAGGTGATTTTATGGAACGAAAAAACTGTATGATTCTTGCTCTGGATGTTACTGACAGAGAAGAAGCGCTTAATATTGCAAAAGATGTCTCGGAATTCGTGGATGCTATAAAGGTAGGTTATCCTCTCATACTTTCTACCGGGCTTGGAATTATCAAGGAACTTGCTGAATTTGCTCCTATTATAGCTGATTTCAAGGTTGCCGATATTCCCAATACCAACCGCCTTATCTGTGAGCAGGTCTTTGAAGCAGG
>DASXVB010000084.1:0-16751 GCA_036504475.1 Methanosarcina sp. | reverse complement strand
AAAAATTTTTCCTGCTCTGCTGAGATCGAAAGGCTGGAGGCTTAAGGCAGGTATTCTTCACAAAGGCTACCAAGGAAAGCGCATATTGGAGTTTACCCTTGATGATTCAGAAAAAGCTTTCAAACTTACGCCTGAAACGTCGATGTATCCAGAGGTCGTTTCATCAGAGCTTCAAATTAAAGAGGAAATGAGAGGATATGAAGCTGGAAAAGAAGTTGGGAAAGAAATAGGAATTAAGGAAATGGATGCTGAAGAAGCAGCCTATGACAGCACACTTGAACAGATGTTTGGCAGCCTCAGTTTAGGGAGCTGGAAGATAAAAAGGGAGCCAACGATTCTAAAAGCCGGGAAATACGCTTTTGTTCCGGATTTCGCCCTACAGAGGGAAGGAATAAAGGTATATCTGGAAATTGTAGGTTTTTGGACTCCAGAATACCTTGAAAAGAAGATTGAAAAACTCAAACAGGTAAAGGAACCTGTAATTCTCCTGATTGATAGAAAACTCAAATGCTCTGAAAAAGATTTTCCTTCGCAGGAAGTAATTTTCTTTGATAAAAAAATCCCGACAAACGAAGTCATGCAGATACTCAGAAAGTACGAAGAAAAAAAGCTTTCAGAAGATCGATCAAGGCTGGAAGAAATGGAATTCCCACTTGCAGGAGAACTGGTAAATCTTGAGGAGATCGCAGTCGGAAAAGGAGTTCTGCTCGAAGCCTTAAAAGAAGTGGTTGCAGGCAGGCTCGCAAAAGCCAAAGTAATTGGAAAATCCGAAGAATTCGGAAAATTCGAAGAGCTGAAGAAATATCAAAACTACGTACTCCTTGAAAACTACCTGATTCATAGGCAGCTGCTTGAAAGAATTGATCTGGAGCTTGTAAAACCAGGGGAAGTAGAGACATACGCCGATGCAGTAAGAGTTTTTGAGACATTTGGGCTTGACCGCAGCCTTTACTATCCTGTGCTCGATTACCTAGGATATAAGGTTATCTGGACAGGCTTGAGTGAAGAGAATGCACGGGTGAAAAAAGAAAAATAAAGAATATCTAAAAAACTGTAGGTCTTTATGTTACGATCTGCAAAACCAAAGAAATTAAACGTCCTCTGATAAGGTTTCGGTTTTCCATTCTTTCCAGGATTTTCTGTTAAATTTCATAAATCCATCAGGTTTTTTGTGCCGTGGATTACTATATATTAGATTGATTTATTTAACGATTTGATAACGTTATAAAAGTTGATAAGATGGATTAGCTTAACTAAAGGAGAAAATTTGAAGGGGTCAATTTAAAAAACAAAGCAACTATTGTATATTTTTAGTAAAAATGATATGTAGTTAAGTAACTTACTTTACTACATCTGTCTCATTCTATCCAGATTTCTCTTAACCTGTTTTTATTCAGGCATTGTAGGCATCATAGATCTGCCAGACCCATATAATCAGCCAGACTAAAAATCCAGTCCCGAAAATATGCATTGTACCGGTAACGATGAAAGCTATCCAGATACCCAAAGCTTTAAACAGATGCCCTTTTACAAGCTGGCCCAGTCCTGGGAAGAAAAAAGAAAATAAGGCTGGAATTCCGTGTGTTCTGCAACAGTTCATAGAACTTACCTTTTTTAAGACATTAAATAAAAGGAGAAGTATAAATACCTTAACTTAGTAAAGTTGCTCTCTTCTGAAACAACCTCCTATAAAAAGATTTTTAATTTTTCACGAATTATAGGCATCGTATATTTGTGCAATCCAGACAACAAATCCCATTAAAATTCCAATTCCTATAATGGACATGAATGCACAGATTATCAGGGCTACCCAAATACCCACGGCCTTGAATACCTGTCCCTTTACAAGCTGGCCAAAACCAGGAATAAAAAAAGAAAATAGTGCCGGAACTCCGTGTGTTTTCTTGCAGTAACTCATAAGTCTCCCTCTTTATATTGATCAATGAATAAATATTATAATTTAAGGAACACCTAATATAGATAATAACCTGATAACACGACAAATTCCTATTGTTTTTATTGTCGTTTCTACTATTTTTCTTCTTTCGTCTACTGTTTATTAGTCTCAGGCTAAAAGAACAGGATTCTCAGAATCAACTATTGCAGGAAAGTCTGAATCTTTTCGGATATAGTAAACAGGAAATATGTATATTCACTTGTTCAAAAAGTTTTTACGTGCCCTGTTATTCATATTTGTCTCTCCCATCCGGAAAGGTATTCTTGAAGAAATTGATCAGTTGTTAAAAACTTCTTTATAATTCTAAAAAATTATGTGCCAAAATTAATATATATCAGAGTATTTAACTACGTGATATATTTATGATTTTTATTTAAAATCTACAATGTTCTAATCAACTGTTTAAATAAAATTTAACTTTTAAGAGGGACTTTTCCTGAAACATGTATCAGTTTTCCCAATCTGTATAAAAACTGATTATTTGTTTTAATTTATAGGTTAATCGGGAGTCTGGTTATGGATAAAGAGGACAATGAAAATTCGATCTGGGACCAAATTAAGTCTTTATGGAGCTCGTTGCCAGAACTGATAAAATTAATTGGTACTATATTAAGTATAGCTATTGCTCTAAAAGCTCTTGTTCCTGTAGCTGCAGTGGAAATCAACAATTTTAATGCAGGTCCGGAGACTATCGAGCCAGGAGGATCTTCTGTTTTGAACTGGAATGTCGCAGGGGCTGATAACATTACAATAGAGCCTGGTATAGGTACTGTAAGTTCGAATGGATCCCTTTCTGTATCTCCTTCCGAAAATACAACTTATAAATTGATAGCTACTGGTAAGGGAAAAGAAAAAGTAGCGCTTTGTGCAGTTACGGTTAGTGGAGGATCTAAAGAATCTCTTCTCATAAGTTCGTTTGATGCAAGCCCTGACTCCATCACATCAGGAGAGAATGCGGTTCTGAACTGGCACGTTGCCGGAGTTTCAAATGTCACCATAGAACCTGGTATCGGAGTTGTAGAGCCAAATGGAACATTGAATGTGTCTCCTGCCAGCACTACGACGTATAAACTTACGGCTTCAAATGGCGATAAAGAAGATGCAGCTTACTGTACTGTTACAGTTAAAGGAAATGTTACATCCTCTGAGAACGTTTCTTCATCAAACCTTCAGTCTAGTGAAGAAAAGCTTGCATCTCAGGAAAATACGGTATCTCAGGATAACACTGCATCATCCCAGGAAAACACGACATCTCAAGAAAATACAGCATCTCAAGAAAATACAACATCCAAAGAAAGTACAACATCTAAAGAAAATCTGCCATCTGTCGACTCGTTTAATGCAAATCCAGATACTATTGAGGAAGGAGATAGCTCAAATTTAATTTGGAGCGTTTCAGCAGCTTCGAAAGTCTCTATAACACCTGGAATAGGAACAGTAGGTTTAACAGACAGCCAGAGTGTATCCCCAGATAAAACCACGACTTATACCCTGACAGCCACAAATGATTATGGAAGTGTGATCGCTACCAAAGTCGTGCTTGTACAGAAGTCTTCTGCATCTACCTCTCAAGAATCGGCTTCTACTTCTTCTCGTTCAACAACTTCAACATCAAGAAAGCTTTCAACAGCTAATGAGACAGTACTCAACAAATCGTCCTCTGGAACTGGATCTCCCCAGAATGAAACATAATAAAAACCTACTCTACAATAATTATATAAGCTGCAATAAATATTGTAATTTCGGTGTATAATTTCCAGTAAAGAGAGGTATTTTCCAGTAAAAAGAAAATAGTCCAATAAAATGAAAACTTTTCAACAAATAGAAGACCTGCCAGAAATATGAGTTGTGGAAAACTAACCTTGAACCCTCCAGAATGGAATCCCCCTGCCCCTTCAACAGTCTATATCAAGATTAAAAATATCCCATATGAGACTTTCAAAACACGGCTGAACGAGGGGCTGGTTACCACCGAGCTTGACCAGATTCGGTATCGACTGGAAAGGCGAATTTATTCCTGCGGGGTCTGTTCCAAGCATGTTAATGGATATTGTGTCGTAACAAACCGAAAGGTTGAGCCAGGATGGATTTGTAAATCCTTCGTGCCAAAAAAGGAATTTATATATATTGATGCCAGGCCTGGCTCGGAGACGTCTCTTGAATTCAGGTATCTTTCGGAAAACGGCCTTCGGAAAAACCGCCTTGAAGGTGAATATTCCGAAGAAAGCGATCAGAAAAGCGCAGGAAACCTCTATGAAGAAGGAGTAACTCTTTATAAACAGGGCAGGCTCAGGCTCGCACTTGAGGCTTTTGACACAGTACTTTCAGAAAATTCCCAGCATTTTCCAACCCTCTTTCATAAAGGAAATACCTTTCTAAAGCTTAAACGCTACGAAGAAGCTCTTGAAACGTTTGATAGTGCCTCCAGGATAAATCCTGATCATGCAGGGCTCTGGACCAATATCGGATTTGCATTAGTAAAGCTCGAACGCTTCAAACAGGCACTTGAGGCTTTTGAGAGATCTATTTCTCTGAATCCAGTACAAAAAAACGCCTGGGATGGAAAAGATTTTGTGCTTTCCCGGATACGTCAATGTAAAGAAGAACTGAATGTGTCCGAAAAAGCCTTGGAAGAGAGGCCAGAGGACGCAAATATCTGGTTTGAAAGGGGTAAGCTGCATTTAAGGCTTGGAGAGCTTGAAAAATCCCGAGAATCTTTTGAAAAAGTCCTTGAAAGAAAAAATGAGAATGCAGAAGCCTGGTATCTAAGGGGAAAAGTGCTTTTTGAAATCGGTTCTGAAAAAGAAGCCCTGCACGCTTTTGAAAAGGCAACCCGGCAGAAACCGGATTTTTCTGAAGCTTGGTATGAAAAAGGCAGAGTTTTCCTGAGACTTGGTAACCCTAAAGGGGCGGAAAACGCTTTTAAAATCGCAACTGGTTTGTGGGAGAGCAAAGGATTCAAAGCTCAAGCTGAAATGGCCCGCGTAAAGATTAAAAAGACTGGCTTTAGAGAAAAATGAATTTTTTTGGGATATGAAGCTAGAGAAAAATTGTCATTTATCTTTCAGTAGACACTTCCTTGAAGCTATTTCCCAATATTTACTTTCTTAAACTTGAGGTAAACCAGTAACATTCCAATGAAACCGCCTAAAATTAAGTATCTTATAATTTTTTTTAACTTGACCACGATCATCACTGAGTAATTTTTAATACAGTTAACATGTTGTACGTATATTACAAGTTTTCCTTACAAGTTTTCCTGGGAAATAGCTAATTACTGAAATACTTTATTCGAGAGTTTGGAAGACAATCTGGATACTATAATTTATAGATTCATAATTTATAGATTCATAATTTCATAAGCTCATAGTTTCAGATGTTCATAAGTCTTAATTAATTGGAGACATTGGAACTACCATATTGCTTCTTATAGGAAGAATAGATTTTGCAATTCTCTGGGGTTTTATCTCGCTCATGCTTTCGAATACCTCAATGATAATTTTGCTGTTCAGAAGGTATTGAAAAATCCGTTTTCAGTAGAAATATGGACCGTTAAGCTTATATGTTTTTTATAATAGAAAACCCAATTGAGATTAAATGGAAAAAATCGCAAAAATGGCTCTGGCTTTACTAATCATTATCGTCCTGACTGCAGTTATTATTTATGCTACACTTCCGTATCTAAATTATTTTTTTGGGGCTTTTATCCTTTACATTATATTCAGACCCCTCTATCACTTACTTGTAAAGAAGGGTAGAATTCGAAATCAATTTGCAGCAGGCTTGGTTATAATTATTTCAATATTTGTTGTACTGATTCCATTGCTCTTTCTTATGAGTATAATAGTTAGTGAAATCCAGCAGCTTTTACTTAACGAAGCGTCTATTATTACATATATTCAATCTGGTGGCCAATTTCTCGCTTATTACCTTTCAAGGCTGAATATTCCTACTGGTGCCCTCCAAACGAAGATACAAGAAAGTATTATGAATATTGCTTCTGAAGCCGTCAATTACTCAAGCGATTTCATTCTAGGTTCAATCCAGAGCCTGAGCCATCAGTCCATAGGCTTTCTGCTAATGTATTTTTTGCTTTACTATCTTTTAACAGGGGAGGATTCGGCTTTCGCACACAAAGTTTATGTGGCAGTACCTTTCAATGAAGAAAATACAGCCACTCTCATGGATGAGTTCCGCAAAATTGTCCGGACAACTATTACCTCCAGTGGGGCTGTAGCCCTTGTCCAGGGAGCACTTCTTACCATTACTTTTCTTATCTTTAAAATCCAGGGAGCGATTCTCTGGGGTTTTATCGCAACAGTTGTTTCTTTTGTTCCCGTTTTTGGATCAACTTTAGTCTGGGTTCCTGCAACCATTATCCAGTTTCTCTTGGGAAACTATACTGCAGGAATCAGTATCCTCGCCACAGGACTCTTTATAAGCGTTATTGACAATATTCTCAGGCCCGTGATCCAGAAAAAAGTTGGAGAAATTCATCCTTTTCTATCCCTTCTCGGTATTATTATAGGAGTATCTCTTTTTGGATTGATAGGAATTGTTATAGGTCCTCTTCTCCTTTCCTACTTCCTTCTGACCATAGAAATGTTTTCAAAAGAATACCTTTCCTAGAGTCTGTCTGGATATTATATTTTTGTTATCTCTTACATTTTTGATACTACCTAGTCTAATCATAATGTAGATCATAGTAACATATATTAGTTGTTGAGTTGATTCCGTCAATTCTTCATAATATTTATTTAGCCTTCGATATCTTCCCCGCCATCCAAATGCATGCTTCACCACTTATCTGTGAATAATTATTTTAAAACCTTTAATGTCATCACACGCTTTATTCTTTTCAATACCCAACTACACATTACTTTGACCCAATCAACCAGTTAACCGGAATAGAGATCATTAGTCCAAATAAATTTCAATAGAATATATGTACTCTTACCTTGTTCCAGAACAAGTTTAGCTTAATCTCGATCCTGAATATTTACCGAGGAAACTGCAACTATCAACATTAGCCCTATTATTCAATATCTCCAGTTCTGTAAATATCACTTATTAACTACAACCGTCTTTATATTCACAAATTCTTTAATTCCATAATGGGAAAGTTCTCGTCCTATTCCGGATTTTTTTACTCCACCAAAAGGAAGCCTTGGATCGAATTTAACCGTTCCATTAATGGCCACAAACCCTGATTTTATTCTTTTTGCCAGCCTCTGAGCTCTTTCAAGGTCTCGAGACCATATTTCAGCTCCAAGCCCGAATTCTGTGGAGTTTGAGACTTTGACGGCTTCATTTTCATCTATTACTGTGATCACTGGGGCAATGGGTCCAAAAACCTCTACATTGCAAACCTTCATGTCGGTACTGGCTGCAGGGATAAGGATTGGTCTGAAGAAAAAACCCTTTTTATGTTCTTCTCCGTAAACATGGGGTTCTGCACCTTTCTTTTTTGCGTCTTTCAAGATTCTCTCGAGACTATCTATAAATTCTTTCTTTGCAAGAGGTCCAAGATCGGTTTTCTCATCCATAGGGTCTCCAATTTTCAGTTCCTGAATTTCAAGCTCAAATGCTTCGATAAAGTCCACAACAACGTCCTCTACTACAATAAACCGCTTGGCAGCAGTACAGCTCTGTCCTGTATTGAGAAACCGAGATTTCACTGCCATCTGCGCGGCCTTCTCTATATCAGCATCCTCAAGCACTATGAAGGGGTCAGAGCCTCCAAGTTCCAGTACTAAAGGCTTAATTAGTCCCCCTGTAAGTTCCCCTATCTCCGAACCCGCGATTATACTGCCGGTAAGCGAGACCCCGTCTACCATTTCTTCTTCAATAATTTCCATGGCAATTTTTGAGTCAATTAACAGAGTGCTGAAAACATTTTCAGGAAATCCTGCCTCAAGAAAAACTTTTTCAATCTCCAACGCCGATCTTGGAACATTTGAAGCGTGCTTGATTACGCATACATTTCCTGCACATATCGTAGGTACTGCAAACCTGAAGACCTGCCAGAAAGGAAAATCCCAGGACATGATCCCAAGAATTACCCCAAAAGGCTCAAAAGTCACATAGCTTTTCTCTGTCCCTGTGTTTATAATTTCATCTTTCAGGAGCTCAGCCGCATTTTCTGCGTAATAATCACAAATCCAAGCACATTTTTCAATTTCGCTTCTGGATTGCCTGATAGGTTTTCCCATTTCCTTTGTAATAATTTCGGCATAAATCTCGGTATTTCGCCGAAGGATCTCTCCAGCCCTTGAAAAGTATTTTGTCCTTTCATCAGCAGAAAATGAACTCCATCCGGAAAAAGCAGCCCGAGAATTTTCAATCCGAGACTCGCATTCCTCGAAAGAAAACGAGTCATATGTCCAGTTTATCTCTTCAGTGTAAGGATTAACGGATTTTATTTTCATGATTTCCCCCCGAAAAGTCATTTAAAAGGCGTTTAATAATATTAGAATTCCCAGTATTATAATATAAGGAAATTGAGTAGAAGATAAAGATTTCAGATCTTACATACACTCACAAAGCCCAACAAGGAGTAAATATCTAAATTTACAGCGATTTTTAACCCTTTGGGAAGAATTATGTTCAGAATCTAATAGCAATTGTTATAAGATCTGGATATCAAATATAAGCATCTATTACATACATGATTAAAGTGGGGGTAAATATGAGAAAAGCAATTGTTATATTAATAGTGTTGTTCGGCGTATTCCTAGCTATAGGATGCACCGGCCAAAAAGGTGGAGCTCCAAATCAAACAGTAACTCCTGTTGAAGCAGTAACTCCGGCTGAAACAGTAACTCCGGCTGAAGCAATGACTCCGACTGAAATAGTAACTCCGGCTGAAGCAATAACTCCGACTGAAAACAAAAGCGTAACTGGTAGCCAAAATGTAACTAAACATATAAGTAGTACTCAAAGAAAAAAGGCACATATTTTAGAGAATACTCAAGCTGGAAATAATACAAGCAGTATCTGAGTAATAAAAGTAACTGCTGTTAATAATTACAAATTTGATAAAGGGTAACTTAGGACTCTGCTTCTAGTCCCAAAATTTATGGTTTAATTCGCCTATTATATATGAATTTCTATAACACATAAGGCGGTAACTGTGAATTTTCGTTTGGTAAACAGAATAAGAAACATATAAGTTAGTTTTTACTTAAAAGGCACTTCTACATTATTCGATTTTAACAAAAAACCTTTTAAAAACGATCTCACTTTTTCAGATTATTCTATACCCTATTTTCTTGTCAATGAGCTGAAATTATTTTTCTAATTGATCAACAGAGTTGAATATGGTTTACTAACCTCATTTATAGAAGCTTTTCTTTCATAATTCAATAGAGGATGGAACCAGAAGAAAAAGAAACGTATTGATTTAACTAAAATCTCTATTTTCAGAGAAATTAAGGTACTATGCGACAGATAATAAGAAGAATTATGTTCAGAATCTAGCAGTAATTATTATAAAACTTCAATATCAATTATAAAGCATCTATTATAAAACACATGATTTAAGTGGAGGGAAAATATGAGAAAAGCAATTGTTGTATTAATAGTATTGTTTGGTGTATTCCTCGCAATAGGATGCGCTGGTCAGAAAGGGGGGGCTCCAAATCAAACAGTAACTCCGGTTAAGGAAGTAACTCCGGTTAAGGAAGTGACCCGGACCACTATAGAGGGCAATAATACTACTGTAAACAGGACCACTATACAGGGATCTAACGCTACTGTAAACAGGACCACTATACAGGGACCTAATACTACTGTAAATAGGACTGTAGTCAAGGTAACTTCTTAATACCTTGCAGAGGCGACTGAAGAAGTAAATAATATATGGGCAGGGTAATCCAGTAATTCTGAGTCAAGGCTAAATTATCAAGTAATAATCAGTAACGATAAGGATTCTGCCCATAATGTAATACTTTTAGATTGATCCTTTAGCATAAACTTCAAATATAAAGAAGCATAGCGGCATTTTAGCCATGTAACAGGAAAACAAAAGGAGAGCCCTTTTAAAAAATGACTTCACTTTTTAGAGAGTTATCATGTTCTCAGCCTATTGAGCTACTTTTTGATAAAAAGACAAATGTTGAAATTATTAAGTAGACATAAAGCGGCATATTCTTGTGGAAATCCGATTACTGGATATCTCCACTCACCTCTGCATATCTGGGATCAATTTCTACAGCTTTTCTGTATGCTTCTTCAGCTTCTTCTTCTCGTCCGAGGAAACTCAGACAAATAGCTTTCCCAAACCATGAATCTGCAGCCTCAGGATTAAGCTTGAGTGCCTGCTCATAAATCTCCAGAGCTTCTTCGAAGCGCTTGAGCTGGGCGAGCACGAAACCCAGACTGGAATAGGCTTCTAAATACTCTGGATCAAGCTGTGTAGCTTTCCTGTATGCTTCTACGGCTTCCTCAAATCTCTGCATCTGGCTGAGAGTAAAGCCCTTATTGTACCAGACATCAGCATTTTCAGCGTTGATTTCAATTGCTTTGTCAAAAGCTTTAATTGCCTCGTCATATTTTTCGAGGTTTTCGAGGTCTATTCCCATATTATTCCAAGCATCATCATTTTCAGGATCCATCTCCACAGCTTTCTCATAAGCTTTCAAGGCCTGCCTGTAACTGCCAAGGCTATCAAGATCTACGCCTTTATAGTGCCAGGCTTCGGTAAAGTTAGGATCAAGTTCGAGTGCCTTATCGTATGCGAAAATTGCTTCGTCATAGTTACCCATTTGCCCTAGCGCTATGCCCTTTCCTACCCAAGCTTCTTTATAACTTGGATCTTCCTCGAGGACTTTTTCATAGGCTTTGATCGCAGCCTCATAGTCTCCAGCTTGGCTCAGGTTCAAAGCCTTTCCATACCATGCATTGGGATAGTCCGGCCTTAGCTCAAGAGCTTTTTCATAGGCTTTAATAGCTTCTTCATATTTTCCAACCTGAGAAAGGGAAAAAGCCATATTATTCCAGATATCTGGATCCTCAGAATTAATTTTGATAGCTTTTTCATAAAGCTTAAGAGCCTCTTCGTATTTTCCAAGGGTTTCAAGGACTTGAGCTTTATTGTTTAATAGATTTATATTCTCTGGATCCTTTTCGATCGCTTTCTCAAAAGCCACAACTGCCTCATTAAGTTTGCCAAACCTGAGAAGGTCAAGTCCGTATTCGTTAAGTTCGGCTGCATAGACTTCGTCACTCACTTCCTGCTTACCTATATCCCCCGAATCATTTAAAACATACATGTTTTCGGAAACCGTCTCTTCTTCAGATTTTTCTTCCCCGCCTTCTTTTCTGAAGGTTTTATCTTTTGGTTCGTCGGAGCTCATATAAATATTTCCTGCTCTGCCTTTTATAGTAGATCCGCGGGTTCTTAAGTACCCGTGTTCGTTATTTACTTAAATCTGTTGTTCGTTTATGATCTATACATCTGTCCTTTATAGCTTTTATAGCCTCTCCCCAAAAAATCATGTAAAAAGTCCTCGAAAAGCAAACAGAGAAAGAGAAAGTACGATCTACAAATTTTAGAAAAAACGACAGGTCCGAAGAAAATGGAAGAGATTGAGAAGAATAGGAACGTTATCCAGATAGATGCAGAACAGATGTGTCCTACAACTCTAAAAGCTGTGCTTTTTGACATGGATAACACTCTTTTTGATTTTGTAGCTGCAAAACTAGAAGCTTGCAGAGAAATTCTCTCTTTTCTTGGAACGGAAAAAGGTTATGCAGCTGGAAGCCCTTTGGAGCTTTTCAGGTATTTCTTGAGAGGAATTTACGGTTTTGAAGACTACGAAAATATTCGAGATTACATGCAGGAAAGAAATCTTTTTACAATCAAGAGCTATAGGAAGTGCTGTGATATATATGAAAGGGAAAAACTGCAAAATCTCAAACTCTATCCAGCTGTAACAGTTACTCTTGGTAAGCTAAAAGAACTAGGTTTAAAGCTTGTGATCATAACGGATGCAGATACACATCACGCCCTGGCAAGACTTACAAGAGTCGGGCTTCTAAATTACTTCGATTTTATCGTGGCTGCGGATATGACAGGCACAAAAAAACCAGATCCTGCACATTTTCTTTTTGCACTTGATGTTCTAGAGATAAAACCAGGGGAAACCCTGGTGGTTGGAGATAGCATCAAAAGGGATATTGTACCTGCCCATAAACTTGGGTTTAAAACCGCATATGCTGCCTATGGAGACTGGAGACCTGGAGAAGAAGCGGACAAGTGCTTTGATATCAGGCTCAATAAATTTTTGGACATGCTTGACATACCTTGGATCTAAACAGGCTTGCCCACAAACTTTTTCAAAAAAAGTTTGACCAAAAACAGCATGATCAAATAGTACAAAGGTTTTGCTTGGTCTAAAAACTTGGGTTATAAGCGGATATACCATTAAACCTGAACCTGTAAGCTAGAGATATCAGGACAAAATAAAATTTTTGGAGAAATGAAAACTTTTGGCCTCCAGTCTGAAAAATTCCAAAAGGAATTCTCAGCTAATGGCTTTTTCTGGCTTTGGGACTTTGTATTTATGAAATAAACTGAGATCTGGCTACTCAAAGGAGATCCGAATATATCGGATTTATATCGACTGCTCTTTCGTAGGCCTCCATTGCCTTCTGGTGTTTCTTGATCCTGTCGTATACGATACCTTTACCAATCCAGGCTTTTGTAAAACTTGGATTAATGTCAATAGCTCTCTCAAAAGCCTGAAGTGCCTCTTTGTATTTTTCCAAGTCTCTCAAAGCAATTCCTTTATTATACCAGAACCTGGCATTCTCGGGATTTGCTTTTATCTTTGTATCAAAAACCTCCACAGCTTTTTCGATATAAAGTCTCGCTTCTTCATGCTTTCCAAGCCAGCGGAGAGCCACACCTTTGTTATAAAGGGCCTTCCCATTTGAGGGATTTAACTCAAGAGCCTTATTAAACGCGCTAATAGCCTCTTCATAACTCTTTATCTTGCAGAGCCCCATACCTTTCTTGCACCATTCGCTTGCGCTCATAGACCTCATATCGTAATTCCTTTCATAAAGGCTAATAGCCTTCTCAAAATCATCCATAGCGTCTTCGTACGCCTTCATCTCCCTTAGAGTCATTCCCCTCCTGTACCAGACTTCAGGATCCTCAGGAGATAGGTATATAGCCCGAGAACATGCATCAAGAGCTTCCCTATACTGCATAAGGCCTATAAGCAGTTCAGCTTTGGAATACCAGGTTTTCGCATCGGCAGGATTAATCTGAAGGGATCTATTAAGGGCCTCGAGAGCCTCATTATATCTGAAAAGGCTTTTCAGAACCATCCCTTTATTAAACAGGATTTTTGCATTATCAGGGCTTATTTCCAGAGCTTTGTCGTATGCATCCAGAGCTTCTACAAATCGTCTAAGTTCATGGAGTGTAACACCTTTATTATACCACTCGTTCAAAGTCATTACTCAACCACACCTTTTTTCGATCACGTTTTTCCACTATTTATCGTATCTACTCTAGCAATAATAATATATGCCTTTAGAGCGTTAAATCAATTTTGTACTTTAGTTCCGTACCAAAAATAAGGATATTTTAAGTTACAAAGGATAATGTACGTTTTGAGAACATATTTACAGTTACAATGATAACTTATGTTTTGCCCTTTTTTAAGGATTTTGAAATATTTCTATACTTTATTATTTTAAATATAAAGTTTTTTAACTTGCAGCCAATAATTGATAAAATAAAACAACTTCATACTATTTTTTTCAATTTTTTACTCAAATTAACAAAATATATCTATTTTAGCCCCAAATTCTTCCATTTTTCCTCTATTTTATCTGTGATTTTGCCTTGACCTAGAGAAAATGGATCTATAAAATAAAACATTAAAACTTCAGTAAGTTTAATCTCGCCAAAAGTTGGGATTCTATCCTCTTGCGGCTTGTCAAAAGTCTGATTATTAACTTTTCGCATTAAGATATTGAAAATCTTTATGATATTGAGATTCTTAATTTAGGACAAGATACTTAAATTAAGATCATATTCATCTTCTCACAGCTTTTCATCTCTTAAAAGTTTATTTTAATGATCTTTCAAAAAATAATAGAGAGGGGCATCTGGGGTATTTCAATGGACAGGATAAAATTAGTTGTGGGTTTAAAAAGTAAATAATCTAATAATATTTAGTAAGATGCTTAATAAATACCTTTAATGAAAACGCCTAAGAATATTCTGAAACGTCCAAAAAATTGAAAAATTTCAAAGGGATGCCCTAAAAAGATCTTTTAGAGCAGTCTTTCCAGCTTGTAAGATTTTAGAATAAAAGGATTTTCCGGGATATGGAGACTTTAGAGTTATATATAACTACGTTTTAAGATCATTCCCACCTTGGCTCGCAATTCCATTGGGTTAAAAGGCGTAGTAATATAATCATCAACTCCTGACTCAAAAGCTTCAACCCTGTTTTTCACTCCGCCTCTTTCACTGAGCACCATTACCGGTATCCACCAGTACTTTGAACTGGTTCGAAGCTGTTTGCAGATTTTAAAACCTTCAGGATCTGCAAGCTCGGTATCCAGCAGGACAAGGTCGGGTTTTTCAGTTTTTATGGCTTCAAGTGCGGGAAAGCCTCCAGGGACTTTGACAACGTTATAATTTTCAGCTTCAAGCGTTGCCTTAATATTGAGAGTACTGCTTCCATTGCCCATAATCAGGATTTTCTGCCTTGTGTCCTTAAGATTTGCAATGCTGGCCTTTACTAGTTCCTCCGGAACTGAAAGACTGGAGGCAATATCACTATCACTTATTTCAGGCTGCGCTTCAATTAATTTCAAAATATCATGATCAAGATTTTTATTATTCATCACCCTCCATCACCATACAGTATACATTTTATTAGATCTTAAACATTTCTGAAATCTTTTCAAATAAACGGTACTTTAAACTTACCACAGTAGGCAGGGACAGAGTTACCCAAATATTTAGAAGAATTTTTATTGATCGTCGGCTTACCCAATAAGGAGATAAGTTTATAACCGTAAATAGCAAGTTAATATTGGAAATAAGAATCACTTACGGAGAACAGCCACCTCTGGGATGATATAAATGGATCCAATGGAAAGAATCTTTGGAAAAACCGCACAGATGACAGTCCTTAAGAATCTGATCGAACACCAGAATGAATCTACCTACCTTTCTGGAATAGCTGAAGAAACCGGTCTATCTCACTCCAGCGTATCAAGGGTTATTACCCCTTTGATTGCATCGGGTATTGTCATAGAAAAGCCTCTGGGTAAGCAAATCCGGACTTTCCAGTTGAACATGGGCAATGAGGCAACAAGACTGATAATAGATTTCTACAATAAAATCAACCAGATGCTGGAATAAACCTGAAAAAAGAAGCACGAAAAATGAAAGTAATAGAAGAACAGGTTTACTGGTAAGTCTTTTAAAATTAATGGACAATTTAGAATTTTGAATAATTTAAATTTAAGGCGATTTCAGCCGGAAGATATTGATTCAAATAATTCTTCAGGTAACCTTCTTCAGGCAACTTCAGCCCGAAAAACCTGATTTAGATGGCTATCGTGTAATCTCTTTTTCGAAGCTATCTACGTACATGCTTGCCGCAGTAGCTGCAAGTGCTCCGTCTCTAACTGCTGCCACAAGCTGCCAGATAGGTGTGTCACTGCAGTCTCCGACAGCATAAATGCCTTTCTCTGAGGTTTCGAGGAAACGATTCGTCCTGATAAAACCTTCCTCATTCTTTTCCACATCAATGATTTCAGTGTTTGGATGAATGCCCACATAAATAAAAACACCGTCTGTAGCTAGTTCGTGATGTTCTCCGCTTTTGAGATCTTTAAAGATTATTTTTTCGACTCTTCGAATTCCTTCGCTGCTTCCTACGATTTCAAGGATATTGGCATTGAAAATGAATTCAATATTTGGAGTTGCAAAAGCCCTATCTTGAAGGACTTTTGCAGCTCTTAACTTATCTCTTCTGTGAATAAGATAGACCTTTTGGGCAGTCTTTGAAAGGAGAATAGCATCCGTAATAGCCGTGTTACCTCCTCCGACCACTACAACGGTTTTGTTTCTAAAAAAAGGCCCGTCGCAGATGGCGCAGTAAGAAACTCCTTTACTGAGAAATTCTTTTTCTCCAGGCACGTTGAGATGCTTTGGATTTGCGCCTGTAGCAATTATGACAGCTCTTGATTCAAGATCTCCACTGTCCGTAGAGATTATTTTCTTTTCGCCTTCAGCACGAACAGAGAGAACTTCAGTTATCTTTGTTTCTACCCCGACAGCCTGAGCATGAGCTTTATATTTTTCCATTAGCTCAAGCCCTGAGATAGCAGGAAAGCCAGGATAATTTTCCACTATATCTGCAAGTGAAATCTGGCCGCTAATTTCGCTTCTTTCAAGAACCAGAGTGTTACGTCCGAAGCGTACGGCATAAATACCGGCTGCGAGCCCTGCAGGTCCTCCTCCTATAATTATAAGGTCGTACATACTTGTCTCCTGAATCCAGAAAAATAGTTACAGAAAAACTATTTTTTAGGGTAAACTTAACTGATACGGGATATAGCATCAGCTTTTTTCGGGAGGCCTGTAAAAGCTACCTCCCCATCAATAATAGTCGTAGGAACTCCAACTATACCGTATTTATCTATCAGTGCCTGGCCCTCCGGAGTTTCCACATCGATCTCCTCGTATTCAAAATCATACTCGGATTTCAGATCTTTCCAGAGTCTACGAGCTGCTGGACAGGCAGTACACCAA
>DASXVB010000083.1:0-2642 GCA_036504475.1 Methanosarcina sp. | reverse complement strand
CCTTCATCTTCATGACAATCATGGGTATGGGCTTTGGATTGCAGCCGGTTGTTGGGTTTAACTATGGAGCAAAGAAGTATGAAAGGATAGTTGAATCTGTGAGAATAACTCTTGTAGCGGCAACGACTTTTGGGGTTTTTGGATTGGCTATTATTTACCTCTTAAAAGAACAACTTCTTGGGTTATTCAGTACAGATCCGGAATATTTAGCAGTTGGAAAAGATGCCATAATGATTATGGTACTGGGAACGCCTTTAATAGGTTTGAATATAATCACTTCAACCTTGTTCCAGGCCTTAGGAAAAGCCAAACCCGCTTTCATTCTTTCCCTGAGCAGGCAGATTCTTTTTCTGATCCCTCTTGTTATTATCCTTCCTCACTTGTACAGCCTTGATGGAGTCTGGGCAGCTTTTCCGATAGCGGACTCTCTGGCTTTTCTGCTTTCCGTATTTCTGCTTTTCAGGCTATATAAGATCTTTAAAGGACATAGAAATCATTCAAAAACAGGTGTAGGATCAGAAACTGCAGATCAAATATCTTCATCTAACATCCCATAAAAGATGTTTAGAACATACCACAAGACTGTTAATGAAAGCAATCTAATATGCACAAAGATATTATTGACTTATATTCATCATATTGGACTTATATTCATCAAAAGGGTTTAGCTCAGATATGACTAATTAGGGGAGTGCATATGACGCTTAGTGAAATAATCGATTCCTTTAAAACAAAATTGAATCCCTCAAAACTTATGGATTCGATCGAGAAAAGAGCTAGTTTCTACGACGAATCCGAAAACAATTCAGAGGGAAATTATTCAAGGGAGAATCTAAAAAATAATCCATATGTTAATTCAGGAAATAACTCTGCTGAAAGCTCTAATAGGGTAAGAATCTCCAAAAATAAAGACGAGCCTCTTATCAAACTAACCGATGTCTGGAAAATTTATCAGATGGGAGAGGTTGAGTTTGCAGCTCTAAAAGGAATAAACTTGGAAATCTATGAAGGAGAATTTCTGATCATTCTCGGGCCCAGTGGAAGTGGGAAGAGTACCATGATGAACCTGCTGGGCTGCTTGGATTTGCCTTCAAAAGGTACGGTTTGCTTGAAATTAAAGGACATCTCCGAACTTGATGAATCGGAACTCGCCATTATCCGAGGACAGATGATTGGCTTCATATTCCAGAGTTTCAATCTTCTTCCCACTCTCAATACGGAAGAAAACGTGCTCTTACCCCTGGAATTCCAGGAAGAAGATAGACAACTAGCCCGACAAAAAGCCTCATACCTTCTTGGCATTGTCGGACTTTTGGACAAGAAACAGAACCTTCCTTCTCAGCTCTCAGGAGGACAGAGACAGAGAGTTGCAATAGCCCGTTCCTGGCTGTAAACCCGCCTATAATTTTGGCAGATGAGCCAACAGGAAACCTAGATACCAAGACTGGGGACTACATCCTGGATTTCCTGAATGAGCTTCACGAAAGAGAAGGTAAGACGATCATTATTGTTACTCATGATGTCGAGCTTGTAAAATATGCAACTAGAGTTGTATACATTCGAGACGGTGAAATTGAAAAAATCGAAACACGCACGAAAAATGAACTTGAGGGACTAAAATGAAAAAGCTCTCTTTGCTAACATTAATACTGTTATTTTCTTCTGCATTTATATGCCTTGGAGTCGGAACAGCACTCGGCGCATCAAATGTGAATATAAACTCTTCGTCTATGCATACAAATTTAACTAATCAAAGCTCTGGCGTGTCCCTGGGGGCTAATACAGCACTTAGTGCATCAAATGGAAATAAGAGCTCTTCATCTGTGCAAGAAAATCTAACTAACCAAAATTCTAATACTGCCGGAACCGGAACAACACTCAGTGGATCAAACGGAAATATAAATTCCGCAGATCTTCAGGTAAGTGTGACTAATCAAAACCCTGACACTGCCAGACCTGGGGAGCCTGTTGAGCTTACTCTTAGCGTGCAGGATATGGGAGACACCGACCTGAAAAACATAAAAGTTGCAGTCAATCCTGAATATCCTTTCAGCCAAATATCTGGAGAAAATCTTGAACAGGATATCTCTTTTTTAAACGCACGACAGGATACTGATGAAGCAGGGGTTCTTAAATTCAAACTAATGACCGATGCAAATGCTTCCGAAGGCGCTTATAATCTTGACATCGTTACCACTTATACAACTGGATCAGGATCTTCAGCAACTACTTACACTATTACAAAAACAATTCAGGTTCAAGTTCAGGGTAAAGAATACGCTCAGGTTGTGACCGTGAGCAAGGATGATATCGATATCGCAAAGGAAGAACCTTTGGAGTTTACTGTAACAAATACAGGGGCTTCTCCCTTGAAAAACCTGGCTTTCTCCTGGAATGATCCTAAAGGCGTGGTTTTGCCTGTATATTCCGATAATACAAAATACATCAAACAGCTGAATGCAGGTCAATCCGTAAAAGTCGACTATACCGTAATGGCAGACGTAAGTGCTACTCCAGGACTCTATCCATTAGACGTGAATCTTTCGTATGAAGACTATCAATCCAACGCACAAAATATTAAGACTACAGCAGGACTTTTTGTAGGCGGAGCAACGGATTTCGATGTTTCTTTCTCGGAAAGC
>DASXVB010000082.1:0-7333 GCA_036504475.1 Methanosarcina sp. | reverse complement strand
GTTACCGTTCGTTTTTTGATCTTCCTTAGCTCTTTTTGCTGCCTTCTGTTTCTTGGTCGCCAAGTTATGAACCTCCGAAAATCATTTTTACAAATTAATAATACGAAACACAATCTATTCTTATTAAAAGTTTCACATTTTTAGAATTTAGACCATTTATCCCACTTTCCGCAGATGTACACAAAAATGCCATCAATTCTCTCAATATAGCAGTAGCTTAAAAAGATGCCCTTATCTTAACGGATAATTTTGGGCAACTAGGCAAATGAATTCTATAGCTATGTACATCCGCAGAATGTGGGATTTATTCATTTTTTGAATATATGATTAACATAAAGTAGTCCTGAGTTTTTATTTGGCATGGGTAATACATTATAGGGGTCAGTGACGTTTAAGAAAGTTGGAAATAGGGAAATAATTCGAATAAAATTCGAATATTTTAATAATAGAACAATTTCAAAATGGAACACATCAGGGGGAACTTTTAAATTGAAAAAAAATAATTCATTTGAATAAATCCGTCAAAATCCAGCATTTTAACCTCATTTTAATTTAGAAAATCGTCATCTTATGCCACAAATGACAAATCCAGTGCCGGATTAATAACCTTAATCACTTAATTTTAGATGTGCAGAAAATGTGCAGGTTTCTTCATGTTTTTGAGGCCTTATTTTAGATAAAATGCGCATCGATAAACACAGCTGATAAAATGAGTATGAATAAAAAATGTTTATGTAAAGTGTTTCCACCCAGTTAAAGTTTCTGTGAATCTCAAGTGACAATTATTCGAATTGAAATTAAACAATATCTGCATGGAGAGCAGATTCAGAGAGTTAGGGATTCGAATATTAGCGGATAAAAAAAAGTTAATCGTTTTTTAAGAGACTTGCAGTTCTTGCAGTATTAAAAAGAGTCTATTAGTGGTTCTGCAAATAAAAAGTTCCCCTCTAATGCGTTTCAATTTGGTTAGATTTACAATATCAGTAAACCCCTTAATTTTAGTATGCAATTCGAGAAATCGCAATAAAAATGTAAATTAAATGGGATTTCTAAATGAATTTGACTGATTATAAGGAATTTTTAGAGAATTAAAAAGGGAGTTGGGAGACGTCTTTTTGAATTGGCATGTTTATGCATTGTGGGGTTTAGTTTGTGTTTGTATCTGGAAATTTTTTACAACTGTTTATTGATGGGAGAAAGGAGTTTTGATTTTAGTCTTGGATTTTAACGCTCACTTGCTAGAAACTTCTGTATTTTAGAAATTTTAAATTAAATATCCGACTGAGAAAACACACCATAAATATATTTGTTGCAGACCTGTTGCAGACCTGTTGCAGGCATTGTGTCAGGTACAGTAGGCTTGTTGCAGGTGTTGCAGGCATTTGGTATAAAAAAAGGAAGAGACTTTTTACCCACGTAATCATATACGCGTAGAAAAAATGTATATATAATATTTCCCGGAATTGCATAAAATGCCTGCAACACGTCGCCCGCACCTGACACAGTGCTTGCAACAGCCTGACACACCTGCAACAGCCTGACACAATGCCTACAACATGGAGTTAAAGTCGAAAAATAGATTGAATGTTTTAGGCAGTTGAATACAAGATGGAACTAAAAATAACCGGATGTGTAGTGGAGGTAATTGCTACACTTGCCCGTGACGACCAACCTAGTTTTTTAAAATATTTAATGGGTCGCGGGATTTCAAGGAACTATCCCGAGGTTAAGAAAAATTAAAAAAAACGTGGTTATTATCTAAAGCCCCACGCTTTGGCTTTTTCTACAATCTGAGTTATTGTTTTTTGTCCGGGTTCCATTGCATAGCCAGGATTTTCTTTTAAAAAGTGTTGTACAAACTGCTCATTGTTTTCAACGATTCCATTGTAGTTTTTCCCATTTGCATATGTTATTATGTCTCTTCTGGCCTGTGAATAGACGCTTAGGTCTTCAATATTGTCATCTTCGGGAGGGTTCGCATATGTTTTTAGCTCGGGATCTATCGGTGATTTGTCAACAATTCGTATACCAAAAAAACATCTAATGTATGTTTGACTGTATCCAAATTCCTTTAAGCATTTCCGAGTTTCCTCTGGTAGGCTTGAAACTCTAATCGATTTGTTCTCCACACGGCTCCATCCAGCGTCATAGCACTCTTTTAATATTGATCCCTTTATTTCATGTTCGTCTAACTCAGCAGCGTGGTTTTCTTTTCGAAATGTATTAAAATCGTTGTAAATAATCACATTAGGCACAATGTTTCCGTAAGCTTCCTCTAAATTTTCATCGAAATAATATCTGACCGGGTTGCTTTTTTTATCGTATTCTAGTGCTCTTTCTGCAATCGTGCGAGTATCTGAGAACTTATGGTTTGCTTCTAGTCTCTTTAATCCTTCAATTGACCACAGTAAGATACCCGGTAGTTCTCCATTATCTCTTATGACGTTTTGGAGATCTATTATTTCCTGTTTTGTTTCGGAAAACATATTATCAAAGGATATTATCATATTCCGCCTTTTATCACCGGTTGTAAATGCATTAGTCTTAGCCAGCCGGTTTTGTGCTACAATTATTTTTGCATAATTGATAAATTCGAATGGCCTCTCTCGTATCACTCTGGCCGTAACCAGATCGGTATTCGATGTTAGCTTTTTTAACGTTTCTGTATTCTCGATTGGTTTCTTTCCAACATCGCCACATATGTTAATGTGCTTACCGTAAAGTTCCGCTACGTGGTAATCTGTTTGTTGGTGATCGGTCAGTTGAAATAACGATGCTGACGCGGTGTTCTGCTTTCCGTGGAGCATTCTGAGTAATGCAATAGTTATACCCTTACCATTACCGCCTGGTCCTAAGAGATAAAATATATATTGATATTTATAATTCTTTATTAATGTGTATCCAAATAATTCTTGAAGTATGTCTTTTTGGGCTTCGTTTCCTTTAAAGCAAGTATCGATATATCTTAAAAAAGTGGTTGGTACTGGTGCGTTTACATCATAGTCGATTGGGGTTTTTGAGAAATAGATTTTATCAGGAGAGAATTCTTCAAGTTTCCAAGTTTTAAGGTTTAGAATTCCATTGTTAACGACTATCACATTATCCCGGTTAGGTTCGCATTCGTCAACCCTTGCGCGGGTAGAGAGCTCTATAACTTTTAGTGTAGCGGTTATATTATTTTCAGCTAGATTGACGCCATGACTTAACCCAATGTTCATTATTTCGGTTTTGATAAAATCTATTGTTTCGTTTGATTCTGGATAAATGCCGTCTTTATACATTCTTAACTTACCATTGATACATTTCACATGATGCTCGGAGATGTATTCATCTGCAAATTCTCGATAGATTGCGTTTCTTCCAGAAACACTATCTAGATCATACATCGAACGTTGATCCTCAGTGTCGATCGATAGGTATTGTTTTATATCACCGATTTCGAGTTCAAAACGCTTTCTAACATCATTTTTTAAAAATGAAACGCGGTCATGTACGGCCATGCCGTCGAGCTCTGGGAGGAATGCTCTGAACGCGCTCAACTTGTCAAGCACGCTTGAGTTTTTTGGTATAACCTGTTGGTTTAATTTATAGTTCCATAGCCTTACGCTTGAATCAATAAGCTCTCTAAAGTCCTCCGAGGTGTGCTCCTTCATGTAATCAGCAATGTCGATTTTATCAATGCCTTCGGGCTTCGGCAATTCAATAATCCTGGTTTCAATTCCTGCGCTTTCAAGCGCTTCCGCTGTACTTAGTGCACCTTTAAGGCCTGCCTGGTTTGCTTCATTATCATTGCAGATGTAAACCTGCTTAAGTTCTTCCGCAAGGCTGATCAATTTGGGGTGGTCTTTCTCCCGGAACTGTACTGTAACTGGGGAAATGCAAGGAAAGCCAGCTTGTAACATGGATATACAGTCCGCTACACCTTCCGTAATGATACAATAGTCTGAGCCTCTTAAACTGTCTTCACCGTAAAAATAAGAATTTTGGACTTCAGTGCTTACGTAGTTGAATCTGTCACTATGAACCAGCAGCTTTTGATATTTCGGAGGCTCTGAACCGTCTTTCCTCTTAGGTGTTTCTGCTGTCTGCCGGCCGATCAGGTACACGACTTTTCCATTTTTCCAGTATGGAAATGTTATTCTTCCCTGGAAGACTTCCCCGCCCATCATCCCGCTATTGACGTATAGGAGACCTGATTTTTTCAGGGATACGGTATCCAGATCCTTTAAGTTTCTGCCCGTTTTAGCATATCCTATCCTGAGCTGATCAACTGTTTCGTTATCAATTCCCCATTTTTGGAAAATATAATCATAAAGCTCAGGGGTTAAATTATCGTGGTAAACATCTGCAGCCTCGGTAAAGAGGTTATGGATATCTGCATTTTCCTTAGCTGCGTTCCGTTCTTCTTCTGTAGTCTCTGCAAGCTCCACACCTGCAAGATCTGCAGTTATTCTGAGAACTTCAGGAAAGTCTTTCCCGCGTGCATCAAGCCCGTTGATATATCCTACCCAGTCGAAAACGTCACCGCCGCGATTATTCTTAAAATCCTTCCATACCTGCTGTTTCTGGTTTACTTTTAGACTTTCCCCGCTACTTCCAGTCTGGCCAATGGTTCCGGCATATTCCCCACCCCCTAATGAGTGAAGGCTTACATCATGATCTATCACGGTTACGATATCGAGCAGGCTTTTAATTTCCTCCACTTTATCCCGATCATTCGTTGGTTGAGTGACATTATCAGAACGGACTTTCAAGCAAGAGTGCCTGACGTTTTTAGAACGCTGTTTAGCTTGCCAAGCTATGCGTTTTTGCTCCCATTGATCGGCGTATGCCTCGCATTCTTGAGAATCCATTATCAGACCCTCATGCAGACGCAGCTGGGGCGGTGCTCAATATGTTTCCGGCCAAGTCCCTTATTCGGACAAGACTCCTCCGCAATGGGACATGAGACACAAAGTGGACAGCCGTAAGGATATCCGCAAGAAAAAACAGAATTTGAGGCCATTCAAACTCCTCTAGTATCATAATTGTTGCTGTCCGCTTCCCGATCCCGATACACTTCCGCTAGATATCGGAACTCCTCTTTATGCAGCTGGCTGAATCGGACTTCCAGCTCGTCAAGACCAGCCATGTTACCAGCCGCCTAGTCTAAAAAAAGGTGATTTTACCTGCTTTGGAATATGCTGTGATCTGTAACCGGAATTGGGTATAGGAGAATACTCCCGTGTGGACTTATTGCAATGGAAGGGGTGTCCTGTATCCGTAGTTATGATCTGAGTTACAGAATCAAAAGAGTAGTTCGACGAGCTGTCAAAAAGATCAAGTGTGATTTGTTTAGAACTGACGTTACTATTGATGTATAATTTCATTTTGTTTCCCTCTCTAGGAATTTGCACTGTGTATTTGGGGAAACGCTAGCGTATGCCTTGCTCTTAGAGGGGCAAACTTTATATCGCTTGAGAAAAGATTAATAACTAGGTGTATTACACCTATAGGAGGTTATTTCCACTTTTCTTTGACGATATTAAACCCTTGAGGAGGTCGCAGCCCTCCTGGGTTTTATCGTTAGCGTCTGTGTCGAATGGTATGTTTTATTATTTTCATGCCTGTCATGTTCAACATTCGATTCTTTGAAGAGCTTTCATGAGTATTTTTCCAACGTACCTGCTGCGGGAGACGTCTCCCCGCTGCTGCTCAATTTTATTAAACGTTGCTGGATCAACGTAAGCCATTACGGGAAAACGTTCACCTACCATGTTTGTTGTAATGCTCTCCATGTTAGACCACTTATTTTAATTGTTTTGATTAATATATTTCTTATATTCCCCCGTCAGTATATAAACTTTTTGTTAATCAAGCGCACCCTGCTATTGATTTTCAATAAAAATAGAAAATCAATATTTTCTATCAATTTCTCTATTTACCAAGAACGTTGCAATGTTGCGGCAGCCGGTGGTCTTTTTTAAAATTTATATACTTAGGGGGAACTTCTGAATTATATAGTAGATAAATAATTGCATTAATATATTATTTAAGATCTTACTTTTTTATATGTCGCGGCATTTTACCTCATGCTTCTATCCAACAATAACTCCTACTTCTTTCAACCTGCGCCGGATAGTAAGTGCAGGTGCAAATTGACAGATACCCTATGATAATAATAAGCCAGTTTGTATAAATACATGTTTATATTATATATTAATAATTAGTGTGAGAAAATTAAGAAATTCGCACAGTTTCATAGGAAAACAAAGCCTCTAGAATATGTTTTCTATCAACCAGCAGAATAAATTTTACAATATACTGAATAAACGCCCAGTAAAAATTGTAACTTTCACACTATAGTATTCACAATGGAAAAAGAATAGGGAGAAAGGAAGGTTTACTTCTATCCTCGGGAACTTAGTTTTTCAGCATTGTATAGTATAGCATGCAGGCCTAGACTTTGCATATACTCAGGTGTTCGTTTATTGAACTTGTCAACAAAGACTGGAACGCTATCAACTACTCCATAGACCATGCATATTTTTTAAAGCCCTCCTCCTCATCACAAGCTATTATGCGTGATGTATAGACTATTGATTAGGTTACAACGTAAGTACCCGCAGTGAAGGAGGTTTAATAAGCCTCGAACTCGGTCAAATTGACATTCCATCGGCCTCCCTCTCTCTATTTTTCGGTGATATTCCTCGATAGTTTGATCTAACCATGCTTTGACTTTAGTGCCTCTTTATAAAGCATAGTCACCCTACTGCCTTGCTTGTTTCCCGTAGAAAAATCAGTCGGTGCATTGAAAGCAGAAATCCCTCTCACACTTATAAATTCCCTTTTTTCCGAAAGTATATGTGACACTCTTTACTATGACAGAGACCATGATAAAAAAGAAGAGAAATAAATGCAACCTCATAAACAATGGGATAAAGATTACAGTCGCATGTAAAGACGGAGGGGTGTGTATTAAGAACCCGAAAACTATGGCGGATGTAAATTGCGCAGGCTGTGAGAAAAACATTAATTTCAGGAATTAAAACGGCAGAGAAAATGAGAAGACTGGGACAGCGAGGGGCAGCCCCTAAACCATTATGTCCCAAATTAGATTGGATAAGCCTAGTGAAACAATGAGTTAAACGCAGGAAAACTTAACATGCTGGTAGAGAGAATTAAAGAGTTAGAAAAGGAGAGTGGGAATGTATGACTAAAATGACTCTAATCGAGGCACTAGAAAAACTTGCACTAATCAAAAAAACCGGACTAGATACATATTAATTCAGATTCAGGATAGTGCGAATGAACCTATCACAATTAGTAAGGCAATTAAAGCTATTAGGAACGA
>DASXVB010000081.1:0-2203 GCA_036504475.1 Methanosarcina sp. | reverse complement strand
TTTCATCCTTTTGTATTCTGCAATAATGAGCCTAATTGTAACATCATCTGTTGTCTCTCCTAATCCTTTTCCAATTTCTCTCAAATCTTCTACCGTTTTTGGATTTATTCTAATTTGAATATTCGCCATGAGTAACAATTGAAGTATTAAATATTTAAATGTTACTAATCGCAAGCATTAAATAAAGCAGAAATGACACTTAAAACGTTACATTTAGTAACATTTATATACTTTTGAGGCCTATAGTATATTGCAATAAGCGAACAGGAGCGCAACAAAAAATGAAAATGGGAACAGCACAGAAACAAAATATAGCAGCCCAGCATAGAATCTGGAACATGGATGAAAAACCACAAGTTATGACTTGCCTAGAGTGGAGAAATCATATTTTCAAGCAAATGCTCAGAGATGGAGCAAGAATTCAGTACTGCAAGGAGCCGGAATTGTTTTTGATTACCTGGCCCAGAAAAGAACCTCAGACAGCGACTCCGGCGGATATAGAATTCGAGTGGAGAAGGGTTCATCTGAGGCAGAAAATTTCTGCTTAATTTTGTTTTTTGGCTTTCCCTACTATCTTTTTGTTGCGCTCAATAGGTGGAAAAGGTATAGAAAATGATCGCGAAAACAAAATGTCCGAAATGTAATGAAGTGCATGACATAGAAATTGAAATTGACCTGAACAATATTCCTGCAAACATGGGCGAACCTGCGGAGTGGTCGCAGGGAATTTTCAAATGCGTAGTTTTCCCGGATGTTAATAAGTCAAATGAAGAAACTCAGGAAATACCAACTATACAGGATGCAAGAAAAGCTATGAAGGAGTTAGAACGCGGTTTCCTGAACAAGATTACGGAATTTGAAGGCAAATATGGGATTACTATTCAGTATATTGAGACAAATTTAAGCGGGATTCCGGCATGGGAAAGAGATAACGAAATGCGCACGAACTCCGTGCTTGTTTATGGTGATATTAACGATTGAGGAGATAGTGATGTACATAAAGACGACTTGCCTACATTGTGGAAAAACGAATCTGCACGACGTTACTATACATTGTATCGAAGAATCGCATACTGTAGATGGATCTATCTCCAGATTATACACACTTGAAAATATCAAAGTTAAAGACACTGTACGAGAAGACGATCTAGTGAAATCGATTTTTAAAACTCTTATAGAGCATAAAAAATTAAATATCGATAAAGAAGAATTTATTTATATTCTAAAAGATATATTTAGGCTATCGGCTGAGCTTGCAAACGAAATCGCTGAAAAGATAGAAGCTGAAAATGAAGTGCTTGTTTCAGAATTCAAGTCGAATTTAAAAGCAAATAAAGCTAAACGTAATAGAAGTGTTGTCGAATAATGAATTTATTTTCGTATCTCATTTTCATTTTCTTTCTTTTTTGTGTTAAACTTTGAGCCTCTCATTTACCGTTTTTTACCATATTACTTTTCCACGGACACAAATGGACACAAGATCCCCAAACACAAAAAAATCGGAGGCAATTTTGAAAAGCCGATATTATTATTTAGATAATAAGACATAATTCACAGAAAAGAACTAATCGAAAAGGTGAACATATGTCCGACCCTAATAAATTCGATATAGAAGCAAAGCATATCTATGAAGTCCATAAGGAAGAATGGGAAAAACTATACAATGGAAAAATAATAGCCATAGATGTTGACGCTAATGACCTCGTGTCGGTCGGTGATCATCTTAAAGATGTCAGTTTAAAAGCAAGAAAAGAACGTCCAGGCCACCGTTTTTTTGTGCGTAGAGTTGGTAAAAATCCTTCTGTTGCTCGCCTTAGGAATAGAAACTATGCATAAAAAAGTTACTTTTGATTACTACGATAATGACCCTCTTATCGTTGTGACTCTCATTAATCCGGTTTTAAGAAAAAGACATAAAGCTTGTGCATATCTTGATACGGGCTCAGATGCAGTTGTCATACCCGAAGACATCTGGTTTAAACTCGGGTTAGACAAAGACTTAATGGCGAGCGTAAGTGTTGTTGGAGACACAGTTAATACATGGTACACTTTTATAGACTTGGAGTTCCTTCAAAATAGACACAAAGATGTTGAAGCTTTTTATAATGATGCAGCAGGAGATATCTTGATAGGTAGAAACATTCTTGATGAGTACTCTATAACATTCGATGGTAAGAATTCAAAGTTGCATATAGAATGAGCA
>DASXVB010000080.1:0-2206 GCA_036504475.1 Methanosarcina sp. | reverse complement strand
TTTCATCCTTTTGTATTCTGCAATAATGAGCCTAATTGTAACATCATCTGTTGTCTCTCCTAATCCTTTTCCAATTTCTCTCAAATCTTCTACCGTTTTTGGATTTATTCTAATTTGAATATTCGCCATGAGTAACAATTGGAGGTTAAAATATTTAAATGTTACCAATTATATGCATTAAATAGGCTATAAACGACACACTAAACGTTACAGTTAGTAACATTTATATACTTTCGAGTGATATAGGTATATTGCAGTAAGAAAAGGAGCGCAACAAAATGAGAACAATAACTGGAGCAATAAATCAGGAACTTGGAAGAATCGCAGGAGTTCAGCACCACGCATAGGGAATAAAGAATCCCTCCGGAGAAAAGAGCGTTTTTGACAAGCCTCTTGAGTTCAATGAATGGCTTCTGAAGGGAATGAACCGAGCCTATAAGAAGTTCGGAACTGAGTTTGAAACTGTTTGCCCTGGACTCATGAGAATCAAACCAAAAAACGGGAAAGCTTTCCTGAGAACTCTTGAAGACTTTGAACGAGAGCATGCTGAATACAAAGCGAATTTTTATCTCTAACTCTTTTTTTGTTGCGCTCAAAATCGAGTAGGTGTTAAGAAATGATCGCGAAAGTAAAATGTCCAAAATGTAACGAAATCCATGATATTGAGATGGAAATCAACCTTGACAATATTCCTGCAAACATGGGCGAGCCAGCGGAATGGTCGCAAGGAATATTCAAATGCGTAGTGTTTCCGGATGTTAATAAGTCAAAGGAGGAGACTAGGGAAATACCAACTATACAGGATGCAAGAAAAGCTATGAAGGAGTTAGAACGCGATTTCCTGAACAAGATCACAGAATTTGAGAAAAAGTTTGGAATTACAATTCAATATATAGAAACTAACCTGAGCGGATTCCTGCATGGGAAAGAGACAATAGCCTGCGTACGAATTCAGTTTTGGTTTACGGAGATATTAACGATTGAGGAGATAGTGATGTACATAAAGACAACGTGCCTACATTGTGGAAAAACGAATCTGCATGACGTGACTCTGCATTGTATAGAAGAATCGAATGTTATAGGCTGATCTATCTCCAGATTATACATACTTGAAAATATTAACGTTAAAGATACAGTGCGAGAAGAGGATTTAGCAAAATCGATTTTTAAAACTCTCATCGAGCATAAAAAATTAAATACTGATAAAGACGGACGTATTTATATTCTAAAAGATATATTTGGGCTATCGGCCGAGCTTGCAAACGAAATCGCTGAAAAGATAGAAGCTGAAAATGAAGCGCTTGTTTCAGAATTCAAGTCGAATTTAAAAACAGTTAAACCCAAGCGTACTAAGAACGTTGTGGCATAATAAATTTATTTTTCGTCTCTCATTTTCATTTCCTCTCTTTTTTGGTTAAACTTTGAGCCTCTTATCTACAATTTCTTTACCATATCACTTTTCCATGAACACAAATGGGCACAAGATCCTCAAACACAAAAAACTGGGGAAAATTTTGAAAAGCCGATATTATTATTTAGATAATAAGACATAATTCACAGAAAAGAACTAATCGAAAAGGTGAACATATGTCCGACCCTAATAAATTCGATATAGAAGCAAAACATATCTATGAAGCCCATAAGGAAGAATGGGAAAAATTATACAATGGAAAAATAATAGCCATAGATGTTGACGCTAATGACCTTGTGTCAGTCGGTGATCACCTTAAAGACGTCAGTTTAAAAGCAAGAAAAGAGCGTCCAGGTCACCGTTTTTTTGTGCGTAGAGTTGGTAAAAATCCTTCTGTTTCCCGCCTTAGGAATAGAAACTATGCATAAAAAAGCTACTTTTGATTACTACGATAACGATCCCCTTGTCGTTGTGACTCTCATTAATCCTGTTTTAAGAAAAAAACAGAAAGCTTGTGCATATCTTGATACAGGCTCAGATGCAGTTGTCATACCCGAAGACATCTGGTTTAAACTAGGGTTAGATAAAGACTTGATGGCGAGCGTAAGTGTTGTTGGAGACACAGTTAATACATGGTACACTTTTATAGACTTAGAGTTCCTTCAAAATAGACACAAAGATGTTGAAGCTTTTTATAATGATGCAGCAGGAGATATCTTGATAGGTAGAAACATTCTTGATGAGTACTCTATAACATTCGATGGTAAGAATTCAAAGTTGCATATAGAATGAGCA
>DASXVB010000079.1:0-3939 GCA_036504475.1 Methanosarcina sp. | reverse complement strand
CTGACAGTTATAGATGTTCCCGACAAAAATGTGCTCTGGAAAAAAACTTTAAGAGGAAATATTTCAGACATTTCATACTCAAGAGATGGAAAATACCTGTTCATTGGGGAAAAAAGTACTGATGGATATATTTATTCTCTGGATGCTGGCACAGGGAATGAAATTCAGAGCTATAGAAGCGCCGATGACCTTGGAACCAGTACAAACCCAAAATATCAGCCCTGCACATACAAAATAACCGCTGCCAATGATTCCATCTATGTTGCAGCAGGCAGATACTGGAAGGATTCAGGATATGGACTGGCTTCAAGAGTATACAAATTTAATCTGAATGGTACTCTTTCCTGGAAACTACCTGAAACAGAAAACTATGCCAGCAGTGTAAACTGGATCGACTCGAGCCTAGATGGAAAAAAAGTAGTTTATTCAACAGGAGACTGGACAAATTCCCTTGAAATGGATGCAGTGGTCTATTCAGTAGACGAAAATGGAAATGTTCGCTGGAAATACGATATTCCACCTCTTAAACCTTATTTTGTTTCTGCATCCATCTGGCACGGGCTTGATATTTCAGATGATGGATCCAAGGTAACTGCCTACACAGGGGATGGAAGAAAATACCTTTTTAATGACTCCGATATGAAAAACCTCGGAGACGGCAGCTCAGAATGGAACCCTAAAGACTGGATATCCAACGTTACAGCTCCAGAGGAAGTAGAGGGAAGTTACATCTATGCCTATGGAGAAGCCGCAAAAATTTCCAATAAAAATGAGGTACTCTACCTTACAGGAGCCACACTTCCTGCTTATTATCCCGATAACATAACAATGGCATATCCTCTTGAAAATTCTCTCGTTTCATGTGATGCCAAGGAAGGAAACACCTCCTGGACCTATAATCTTGGAGGACGCTGTGCGGGCATCTTCTTTTCTCCAGATATGAGATTCTTTGTCCTGCCAATTGGAAAAGACTCGTCCTCACAAAACACTCATGTTCACGGAATTCACGTTTTTGATAACCAGAAGTCTGGAAACGGGAATTCAAGGTTAATCTGGAAATTTAATACCGAAGGTGTTGTTGTGGATGCTACGGTTTCTTCCAACTGCACAGTCACTGCAGTTGAAGCCCCTCTAAAGCTTGAAAATGGGAATGTAATTGGGAAACACAGATTAATAATTGTCAGGTGAGAGAATGAAATGGAAAATCTTGATAGTCCTGCTTATCTTAACTTTAATCACTGCCGGATGCACCGAAAAAAGCCAGGAATCTGGGAGTAGTAAAGTTGCTCAAGGTTCGGCAGGTGCACAGAGTGCACAGGAGATAAGTAATTCCGATGCTGGGGTGCCCATCGATTCCGTAGTGTTTTCCAGGACTGGAGCTTTGATTAGTCTAAAAGAAGAAGCAAATATATCACAGGTGAAGATTTCTTCGGCCAACAACTCGACAAAGTCCACAAGTATCGGAAAAACAGAGAAACAATTATTTGCAGCTTTTGACTGGGAGCCTGAAGTTCAATATAAGTTTGAAGTGATAACAGATGACGGAAAAACTAGTTCTCTGGAAGTGTATGCTCCAGAAAAACCTGCTTTGAAAGAAGTGTACTCTATAAAACTTGAAGATGTAACTCCTGGATCTATTGATAAAACCACAGAGAATGTAAAAGGTGTGACAAAATTCTCTTCTGACAGCAAGTATCTTGCCATCGGAACTAATGGAGGTTCATTGAAACTTATAGAGCTTGCAACAGGAAACCAGGTTTGGGAAAAACAGCTTGTTAAAGGTGTGGCTGACGCAAAAATTACGGATATAGAGTTTTCAGGGGATGGAAAACACCTGCTTGTGGGAGAAGAAAGCCCTGATGCTTTTATCCATTGTTTTGATCTTAATGGTACTGAGACCTGGAAATTTGGAGCAGGTCAGGATCTAGGTTCAGATCTTGATCACATGCCAGCCATGAAAAAAATAAAACTGGATTCAAAAGGAAATATCTATGTCGCTGCTAGCAGAGCTTGTGGCTACATCGGAGAGAAATACAAATATCTGGGAAAAATTTATTCCTTTGATCCTGAAGGCAATATGCGCTGGAAATTCCCAGAATCCGAGTTAATGGATTCTGGAGTTACATGGATTGATACCACTCCTGACGGAAAATACTCTGCTTTTGGTACTACCAACTTCGCAAAAGCCGACAAATGGAAAGATGGAACTGTACATGTTCTGAATGGAAATAATGGAAAAGAAGATTGGAACTATTCGATCCAGCCTCTTAAACCATTTTTTGACTATACTGCAATATGGTACAGTACCCAGATTACTTCTGATGGTAAAAATCTAATAACAATGACCAGTGACGGCCGAGCCTTTTTGTTTAATAATTCTAAGATAATGGAAACCGATGTCCCAGAAGTAAAATGGCAGGAAAACATTTCAACCCCGATTTTAGTAAGCGGAGTTCCTATTTACGGTAGTGCGAATTACGCCTATATTGTCAACAATACTTTGATTTTCTCAATAGGGAGCACTTTCTCCAAAGACAAAAATAAAGACGCTCCTATAGAGCATCCCAATGGGAACACTCTCTTTGCCTATGATTCTGACGGCAACTTACTGTGGAAATGGAGAGGGGATGGTTATTCAGGGGAATGTGCACTAAATAACAGGTATCTCGTTGTCCCTATAGCCCAAAACCTGGTGACCGAGGATAGAAGTGTCCACGGCGTGTATGTCTTTGACGTATCAAAAAGCGGAGGCTCAAACTCCAAACTTGTCCAGATTTATAATACCAAAGGGATTACAGTAGCGGCTGATATATCTCCAGATGGTAAGTATATTGCAGCCTTAGAAGCTCCTGCAAGACTTGATGACGGCACAGTGCTTGGAGAATACAAAGTGCATGTTCTTACATGAGGAGAAAAATATGAAGATTGTTTCAATAACGTGGAATTCCTACATTCCCACTCTCCTCAAAGCAGCCGACGAGCTTGGCATAGAGCTTGAAGCCCATTATTCAAAGATTCTGGAAGATAATCCGGAAGAAGCTGAGAAGGTGCTTCTTGAATGCGAACATGCGGATGCAGTCTTTCTATATTACATATCAAATCCCTTCTGGGAAGCGTTCTATGAAAAGCTTGAACCATTAAAAACGAGGGTACCTGTAATCTGTGTAGGTAGTGATCCCTCCTCATTTACCCTCTCTTCGGTGAAACTGGAGATTGCAGCTACATGTTTTTCTTATATAATATATGGAGGACAGGAAAACTTTGCCAATATGCTGCGCTACATCTTAAAGGAAGTATTAGGATGTACGATTGAAGCAAAACCTCCGGAAAAGATACCATGGGATGGGTTATACTACCCGGATGCAAATAAAATATTCTCAAACGTTAAAGAGTATCTTAACTGGTACGGACCTTTGAAAGATAAAACTGTGGGACTGCTTATATCCAGGACTTCCTGGGTAAACAATGAACTTGAGATAGAGAAAAACCTGATAGAAAAGTTAGAAAATCTCAGCCTATCGGTTGTCCCTGTTTTTGCATATTCCTTGAAAGACGAAGAACTTGGAAGCAGGGGCATGGATGAAGTCATAGAGGATTATTTCATAGAAAACGGCAAGCCCATTATAGATTGCCTTGTAAAACTTTCTCCTTTCTTTATTGCAAGCAGTAAAACTGAAAAAAGAAATACATCTTGCGCAGCAAAAGGCATAGACGTGCTGAGAAAACTTGACGTTCCTGTTTTCCAGCCTGTAATTTCACATTATATGACTGTCGAAGAATGGCAGGAATCAATGGGACTAAGCACTGAGATAGGATGGAATGTAGCTCTCCCCGAATTTGAGGGCGGAATTGAGCCCATTATAATTGGAGCAGTAAAAAAAGAAGGAAATTACATGGGGCGTTTTCCTATAGAAGAACGCTGCTCAAAACTTGCATCCA
>DASXVB010000078.1:0-5797 GCA_036504475.1 Methanosarcina sp. | reverse complement strand
CCCTCTCAGTTCGAAACCAATTTTGTTTCTGCAGCTCACAGTGATGAAGATATCGAGAAAACTCTTAAGGCATATACGGAAAATCTCTGAGCGGATTTTCATCTTTGAAAACGAGGATTCTATATGATTATAGGTACGCGGGGCAGTCAGCTTGCACTTGCCCAGGCCAAAAATGTTGCACGTCTTTTGAAAGCGCAGGGCGTTGAAACAAACTTGAAAATTGTAAAAACCAGTGGAGATCGATTTACTGATCGGCCTCTGCATGCAGTATCAAGTGGAGTTGGAGCTTTTGTCAGGGAACTGGATGAGGTTATGCTTGCAGGAGAAATAGATATCGCTGTCCATTCCATGAAAGACATGCCAACGATTCGTCCACCAACTCTTCCGACCGCAGCAGTTCTGAAGCGTGACACTCCATTCGATATCCTGCTGACTTATGACGGGACACCACTGGATGAGTTGCCCGAACAGTCTATTATAGGCACCAGTTCCCTGAGGAGGGCTGCCCAGATAAAGCGCTACAGGCCCGACCTTATTACACAGGATTTAAGGGGCAATATCGATACAAGGCTCAGGAAACTCAAAGAAGGGCAATATGACGGCATTCTGCTTGCCAAAGCAGGGCTTGAACGCATGGACTGGCAACTTGAAGGTGAGATTATTTCTCCCGATTTCTTCTGCCCCTCTCCTAACCAGGGTACGGTTGCAGTTGTTACAGGGGCAGGCACTGAAGCTGAGGCTGCAGTTTCCAAACTTGACCATACCGACAGTCGAATTGTCACTGAAATCGAGCGTATCTTAATTTCTGAACTAGGAGGAGGCTGCACTACTCCTATAGGTTCCTATGCCGAAATTACGCCTGACAGGAAAGAAATCCATGTGCGAGCCGAGGTTCTTTCCTTAGATGGAGAAGAAACTGTCGGAATAAACGAATTTATTCCTATGGCAGGAGGCATAGAAAAGGCCAGGGAACTCGGACGCAGCCTTGTACAGATGGGCGGAAAGAGACTTGCTGAGGAAGCGCTTCTGCAGATTTCCAAAGATTCATGCGAGTCAGATGATTTATACGAATGATACCTTACAGAAGCGAAGGGAGTGAGCTATGTATAATCTTACCGGACTTAAACTGAAAAATCCTACAATTCTTGCAGCCGGAGTACTTGGCACAACCGGGGCATCTTTGTGCAGAGTTGCACATGAAGGTGGAGCAGGCGCGGTTGTAACCAAATCTATAGGTCCAGCGCCTAAAACCGGGCATCCCAATCCGAGCATGGTCAAGCTTGACTGCGGCTTTTTGAATGCTATGGGGCTTCCGAATCCTTCCTATCCTAGCTTCCTCCAGGAACTTGAGATTGCAAAAAAGGATTCCGAAGTACCAGTAATTGCAAGCATCTTCGGCGGAAATCCGGCTGAATTTAAAGAAGTGGCTGAGGGCCTGCTTCCTGGAAAGCCCGATGCTTTTGAGCTTAATGTTAGCTGTCCACACGCAGAAGGATATGGAGCTGCCGTTGGTTCTAATCCCTGTCTTGTAGAGGCAATTACAGCCGCAGTAAAAGATGCAGTTAATGTGCCTGTCTGGGTTAAGCTTACTCCTAATGTTTCTGATATTACATGCATAGGAAATGCAGCAGAATCAGGGGGTGCGGATGCAGTTGTTGCGATTAATACCTTAAAAGGAATGGCTATAGATATCGAGTCCGGATATCCTGTACTAGGAAATCGTTCAGGTGGACTTTCAGGAAAGGCCGTCAAACCCGTAGCTGTCAAATGCATTTATGATCTATATACGGCTCTGGAGATTCCTGTAATAGGAGTAGGAGGAGTAGCTTCCTGGCAGGATGCGGTAGAAATGATGATGGCAGGGGCTGCAGCTGTCCAGGTCGGATCGGCTGTTTATGACAGGCTTGATGTATTTTCCGAAATCAGTACAGGTATTGAGGCTTTTCTACAAAAGAAAGGCTATTCGGATGTAAAAGAATTAATAGGGCTTGCCCATGAGATGGTCTGATGCTTCCTCTTAATGCTACTATAGTACGGATAAATGAAGAGTCTCCTTCAGTGAGGACTTTCTTCTTTGATTTCCAGTTTGAGACTATGAAACCCGGCCAGTTTGTAATGGTCTGGGTTAGGGGTGTGGATGAGGTACCTATGGGCCTCTCAAGCAAGAACTCTATAACTGTCCAGAAAGTTGGGGAGGCAACTTCAAAGCTTTTTGAGTTGAAAGAAGAAGACTCTTTTGGGCTCAGAGGGCCTTTTGGGAAGGGCTTTTCCTTGCCTTTGAAGGGAGAAAAAACTCTGGTTATTGCAGGCGGGGTCGGAGCTGCTCCTCTTGCTCCTTATGCTGAAGCAGCCCGTAATGCAGGCTCTGAGGTGCATACGGTTCTTGGAGCGCGGAGTGAAGGCGACCTGATTTTTGAAAAGCGTTTTTCAGAAGCAGGGAATATCTATATTTCTACGGATGATGGCTCAAAAGGGACAAAGGGCTTTGTAACTGATGTGCTCAATGGACTCAGTCTATCTGTTTATGATAGAATTGCAGTCTGCGGACCGGAAATAATGATGGCTTCGGTTTTCAGGCTCCTTGATGACAAAAAGATTCTTGAAAAATCCGAGTTTAGCCTTCACCGTTATTTCAAATGTGGGATAGGAGTCTGTGGAGCATGTTGTATAGACAAGTCCGGACTCAGGGTTTGCAGGGACGGACCTGTGTTTTCAGGTATGCAGCTACTTGATTCCGAGCTGGGGAAATATATGCGGGATGCCAGTGGGCGAAGAGTTAAAATTTAAGTTTGGATATATCCTTTTAAAAAAGGAAGGAAAGCAGCCGAGACCATCCCAAAAAATAGGAGATGACAGAGATATGATTGGAAGGTTTAGATCCGGAAATGAGGTTTTTTATGGAGATATCGAAAATGGGCGTGTATATCCAAAAGGAGGGGTCCCTGCAGGGATCTTTGACCTTTCGGAACTCCGGGTTCTTCCGCCTGCGTCTCCCTCCAAAATCGTATGCGTTGGCCTTAACTACCGGGATCATGCTGAAGAACTGCACATGAAAGTTCCGGAAAACCCTGTTCTCTTTTTGAAGCCTCCCTCATCTATTATAGGGCATGAAGACAAGATAATTTATCCGGCATCCAGCTCCAGAGTAGAATATGAAGCCGAACTCGCATTTGTGATAGGCAAACGTTGCAAGAATATTTCAGCCTCAAAGGCCGTGGATGTAATTGCGGGTTTTACCTGCTTTAACGATGTGACCGCACGGGACCTCCAACAAAAAGATGGGCAATGGACAAGGGCAAAAAGTTTTGATACCTTTGCAGCTTTCGGGCCTTATCTTGCTTTTCCCGATGAAATTAATATTACAGATGCAAAGATTTCATGCAGGGTAAATGGGGAAACCAGGCAGGATTCCAGCACTTCAAATCTTATTTTTGATATTCCTTATCTTATTGAATTTATTACTGAGATCATGACTCTGGAGGTAGGAGATGTTATTGCCACAGGGACACCGCCAGGGGTTGGAGAAATTCACCGTGGAGACATTGTGGAAGTTGAAATCCAGGGAATCGGAACACTTAGAAACGAGGTTGTTTGATGCTGCTTGAGCCTATTGAGAATGAACTTGACCTTACCGAGCGCCATCTTCTAGTGCTCAAAAAAGTAATCGAAGAAGCTCCTATAGGGATTCTGAAACTTGCAGAAGTCACTGGGATGCAGAACCATAAAGTACGTTACTCTCTTAGGGTTCTTGAACAGGCTAACCTTATCAAACCCTCCGCTCAAGGTGCCATTCCCGGGGATGCCGTTCCAAAATTCCTAGAGAATTTTCATCACGAGCTTGAGAAAATCAACGAAAAAGTATCCCGCATTCGGGAAATTGAAGTTTCTATCTCTAAATAAAGGTTCTTGCATACGTGAAATTGAAACTTTTCGAAAAGGATTTTTCAATTTTCTCTGTGAAACTCTCCAGCTTCGGTGGCTTTTTATAATCCTATTTACATGTTTTTGCCTCAATCAAAACCGTTGCGCCGGTTTATCACGCCGTTATGACGTTTTAGATTTAGCAGTGGTTTTCGCTCAAGCCTTTTTTGAAAAGGCTTGTGATCACGCCGATAGGGTTTGGAGATAAGGTTCTCAAACTCAAACGTTTTGCAGCAACCATTTCGCCGCTTGACCACGCCGTCAGTCGTTTACGTTCAAACCTATTCTGAAAAGGTTTTTGCTCAAGCCTTTTTTGAAAAGGTTTGCTCTTTAATCATTCAATTCATTCAATTCGATTCAATTCAATTCAATTTAATCCAGAATTATTTTTGGAGAAGCTTCTATGACCTTAAGTCCTGAAGACCTTAAAACAATTGAAAAATTTGCTTATCAAAATGCTGTAAAATATGGGAAAGCCCCTCAGCCCAAAGCTGTAATGGGCAAAGTAATGGGGGAGTGCCCTCAACTCAGATCTGATCCCAATGCAGTATCTGAAGCTCTTAAAACTATTATTCCCGAAATTGCAAAAGGAAATCCTGAAGCCTGGGAAGCAAAGCTTTCGGAAATTGCCCCTGAGCTTATTGAAGCTCTTAGTGTAAAAAAGGAGCCTGATAAAGGCTTAAAACCGCTTGAAGGAGCGGAAAATGGCAAAGTTGTAATGCGTTTTGCTCCGAATCCAAACGGGCCTGGAACCCTTGGCAGCGCAAGAGGCATGGTAGTTAATTCCGAATACGTGAAAATGTACGGAGGGAAATTTGTCCTACGTTTCGATGATACCGATCCTGACATAAAAAGGCCTCTTCTTCAGGCTTATGACTGGTATCTCGATGACTTCAAATGGCTTGGGGTTGTGCCTGACCAAGTAATCTATGCTTCTGATCATTTTCCTCTCTATTATGATTACGCAAGAAAGCTTATCGAGATGGGGAAGGCTTATGTCTGCTTCTGTAAAGGAGAAGACTTTAAACGATTTAAAGATGCAAAGCAAGCCTGCCCACACAGGGATACCAGCCCTGAAGAAAATCTTATGCACTGGGAAAAAATGCTTTCTGGGGAATACGAAGACCAGCAGGCAGTGCTGAGGATCAAGACCGATATAAAGCACAAGGACCCCGCTTTGAGGGACTGGGGAGCCTTCAGGATAAGAAAGATGTCCCATCCCCGACCAGAAATAGGGAATAAGTACATTGTCTGGCCGCTTCTAGATTTTGCAGGAGCAATAGAAGACCACGAACTGAGAATGACCCATATCATTCGAGGTAAAGACCTTATAGACAGCGAAAAGCGGCAGGGGTATGTTTACAAATACTTCGGCTGGAAGTATCCAAGGACAACCCACTGGGGCAGGGTCAAGATCCACGAATTCGGGAAGTTTAGCACGAGTACTCTCCGAAAAGCCATAGAAGCAGGGGAATATAGCGGCTGGGATGATCCAAGACTTCCCACAATCAGGGCAATTCGCCGTCGTGGGATCCAGGCCGAGGCCCTCAAGAAGTTCATGATAGAAATGGGGGTTGGGATGACTGATGTAAGTATAAGCATGGAGTCGCTCTATGCTGAAAATCGTAAAATTGTAGACCCTATCGCAAACCGCTATTTCTTTGTCTGGGATCCGGTAGAACTGGAAATTATAGATGCAGAGCCTACAGTTGTTAAGCTTCCTCTTCATCCGACAGACCATTCAAGAGGATTTAGGGAAATTGCCACAGGAAATAAAGTGCTTGTTTGCACGGAGGATATAGAAAAGCTGGAAGTAGGCTCTATCATCCGCTTGAAGGATTTCTGTAATATCGAAATCACCTCCCTTTCTCCACTT
>DASXVB010000077.1:0-2064 GCA_036504475.1 Methanosarcina sp. | reverse complement strand
ATGGTGTTTAGAATTGAAGGGGTGTTTAGTGAACCTATAAGATCATTCAACTGCCTGTCCTCCAGCTTCCCGACGTAGTCATGAATTTTCATGCCTATTTCAAGCTCTCTTCCAAGTCCCTTCCGCCAGAGTTGATCGTATTCAGAAAGTCGTTTTGTCGAGGTATCTCCCTCAAGGGCAGCTTTCGCTGCAACTTTTCCAGCAATTTTTGCCGCAAAAGCCCCGGTGTAGATTCCTCCTCCTGATGTCGGCTTTGCTTGTCCTGCCGCGTCACCAGCCAGTATAATCCCATCTGATACTGTTTTTTCCTGAGGACCTATTGGGATTCCCCCAACTACAAAATCAAGCATGCCTCCTGAATATCTCGCTTTTACATGGGAATTGGAATGGAGGAATTTCTCAAGGTAAGAAAGAGGAGAACAGTCTTCCTGACCGCTTTTACAGGCAAGTCCAGGTTCAAGAGCAAGCGCGATTCTTGAAACTTTTTCATTAACTGGTACTGTCCAGGCAAAAAAGCCGGGAGCAAAAGAACCAGGGAAAAGTTCCACAAAATCACTGTCATCTGAGGTATAAGGGGCTTCAATCTGGATACCCGGAAGTACACGGGAAGGTTTTTCAAGCCCTGCATAACTGGCTATCCGGCTTTTTACACCATCGGCTCCTATCACGACAGATGTGCAGACTGTTTCGGGCCTGCCATTTCTGAGTATCCTGAGCTTTACCTGAGAACTTTCTTTTCTTTCTTTACCAGTTTCCGGGTTCTTTTTTTCTAATCCTACAGCTCTGGTCCTGAGAGAAAGCTCCACACCTTCTTCCACAGCCATTACTGCAAGGGTACGGTCAAAATTTTTCCGTGAGACCACGTATGCTTTGGTCTGCTTTCCATCGATTGGCAGGCACTGTCCATCAGGAGCATGTACAAAAGCCCCGCGTACGGAATTGAACACAAACTCGTCCGAAGGCTTGAGGTCGCATTCTGCAACTGCTCTGGTGCTCAAAAGTCCGGTACAGCCTACAGGCGACCCTATGGAAGCGTGCTCTTCAAGCAAGAGAACCTTTGCCCCGTTCAGGGCTGCATAGCGAGCTGCAGTGGACCCCACAGGACCGGCTCCAACTACAACGACATCATATTTCATACCTATTACCTTCGAAAATAAGTCTTTATAATAGCAGGAAGCCTAATATATTCCTAATTCATAAATATAGTTAAGTTAACAATATTTATATATCAATATAGTAATACAATATTGAAGAAGTGGGTTTTGTTTATTAGAATAATTTTTATCTATTATAATGATCTATAATGAGCTCTTTATTGATTAAGAGGCTCTTTAACGACCATATTATGCTTCTTCTATCGGATGACTCTTTATTTAACTATGAGTTTCCAATCAAGCTTTGATATCGCTTAAAGTGTCAGTGTAATTTTAGGAAATTCCAAAGCTTTTCACACTTCATAATCTTGATATACTGATAAATATATTCAGCTTGAAACTGAACCATAAAACTGAATGATCAAATATTTAACGATTTCTTTGAACTACTAACCAGGGTTTCCATGCAGCACAAAAAAGAAAAATTCCAGGCTTCAGGCCCACAGAAACCAGAGACAAATAATCCGGAAAGAAAAAAAACTCGGACTTCAGATAAAAGAGTTTCCAAAATTAGAGACAAAAAAGATTCAAGAGTCTTGGATAATAAATCTTCTAGGACTTCAAATCAAAAAAATTTTCAGACCCAGAAAAACAAGGTGAATAGTAATTCCACAGGTTTTAAAGGAAGGTCTTCTGAGGGAAAACAGGCTTCAAACAAGAGCCCTGGCTCTGAAAAAAATTCGAATTTAGTTTCTTCGAAAAAAAAGAACTCACAGCGCTTCGAATATGAAGACGATCATATATTTTGGTGTGAAAAATGTAATCTGCCCTTGATAGGGGAAAAATGCGGAAAATGCGGCAGCAAAGGGGAAGTTATTCAGCTTTCTCAGCCTGCAGATGTCCGCTTTTGTTCGCCTTACGAGTGGGAAGTCCTGAATAGGCAGCTCTATTCGGCTTTTGGCTGGAATCC
>DASXVB010000076.1:0-15818 GCA_036504475.1 Methanosarcina sp. | reverse complement strand
TGCTCCGGCTTCTTCTGCGATCCTAGCCTGCTCTGGAGTTGTAACATCCATGATCACACCCCCTTTTTGCATACGTGAAAAGCCACGCTTAATAAGTTCGGTCCCGTGTCGTAATTTTTCAAACTCCATGAATGTCATCCTCTATGTTTTGATATGATTTTAAAATCAATGCTGTGGGAAATCCTTTCCAAGATGAAATGACTCTTGGATCTTTTTTTTGGCTGCAACCCACAGGTTGCGGTTTTCAGGTATTTCTCCAGTGAATTGTAAATACGCTCAATAGTCAAAAGCATTATTTAAGTTATTCCTTATGAATAAATACAAATTAAATTAACTTAAAATGATTTGACATTTTTACTTTTTCCTTTAACGTAAATGTTTCTTAATTCTATGCGGTTAGTCTTATCTCTCTAGCCAATGAATTACACAGTCTTACTACAACTTTTTATCCTAATTCTAGATTGTCATATCTAAGGTTTATTTACACTATTTCTGTCTTCATATAATATATATGATCTTCTTAGGGGTTTGAGATATAAATTTTTCTCAGTATATAAGTCAAACAGGACTCGAAAAATCCACAAAGTAAGTTCATGAACAAGCTCTTATTATCCTATTTAATTATACAGGTTTCAGCCAAGTTTTGACAGACACCTTATGAGATCGTAATGATCTTGCGCCTGAAGAAAAGGAGATCTTTACAGAAAATGTAATAGTTTCTTAAGTTGACAGCTTGGAACTGAGAAGGAAAATTCCATAGCCATGAATCAACTCCGGTTTTTGAGTTCGGGCTTGCAGTTGCAGACCTGGCCCACAGAGTATATTGTTTGGAGAGAAGGCTATGAAGCTTTAACCTAGATGGAGATATAATTCATAAATTCCAGAAGAAAACACAATACGTAAATTCAACTGGAGGAGACAGATTCTAAACCTTAATGTAGACATGGTTATAATTTAAAAGGGACGGTTAATCTGATCCTTAAAGATTCTTAGTATATTTTACCGGATTTTTTAAATGATCTTTTATTCCACTCTGAACCTAGATTGCTCACAAATTCCTCTTCTTTTTTATATAAATTGAGCTTTGTGCAGATGACTACAGACACCCAGATTGTAGATGCAGGAATGAAGGCTTTTAAGAATTCGATGAATTCAAAACTGAAGTAAGCTTTGTTTTCGATAGCATTGAGCCCTACAGCGAGAATAAGGCTGGAGAATCCAAATAGAAAAAGTGCAATAAAGACCCTCAAAATTCTCTGTTCAATACTTCCCGAATCATCAGGAAGCCCTTTTCTTACAATCAGAACGTATGCTGCATTTGTCCCAAGGAAAAAACCCGCTACATCAGCACTTATTAGAGATAGATATGTAAAAACAAGAGGGACAACAAACATAAAAAAGTACAAGATTACATTTTTGCTTCTGAGTATAAAGTCAAAGTTCTCTTTTTTGAAAAAATCAACTATCAGGGAACTTTTGAGAACTAAGGTAAAAACAGACAGGACAATTAAGCCTACCATAGCACCTCCCATCACGTCTCCAAGAAAATGCCTTCCTAGATACATTCTCGAAAGAGCCACGAGTAATATCACAAAAGGAGCCATCCTTTTAATTATCCTGCTATTGAAAACAGTGGAGCTTCCTCCCCAGAGTGCAGCCGTAAGTGCGACATGCCCGGAAGGGAAACCAAAAGATGAGTGAGTAAGCGTTTTTTGAAGACGAAATGTATCAAGAACTTCTTTACTGGGAAGTTTGAAAAAGCCTTGAGCTACATTCCCACTGAAAGGTGATGTACTTTTTACTCCTGATTCAAGATTAAGGACTCTATTGTCTACAAAATCTGGCCTTGGAAACGCGATTACTGTCTTAATAGTTTCAGTAGTTAACTCTGTCCACATTAAGAGCTGGAACAGAAGAAAACCTTTCCGGAAATTAATCCCGAAAGTGATGCTAATTATTATGGCTGCTAAAAAAACCGATGACCCTATTGCAGTTATCAAAATCATAAGAGATGTAAGCCAATGGTTTCCAAAAGATTGCAGGTAGAGTATAGGCTCAGTCTGAAACAAGGTATTTGACTCCTGATTAAATATTTGCCTGCAGATATACTCAGTTATCCCAAAAATTCCAGGGTTAAACTTGATATCTGGAATTAGCAGATAATTTAAATTTATTTCGTATTATTGAGTTTATGACGATGTATTTTGGAGAACTATTTTAAATTTGTATTGTTTTGTACCTGTGTTACCTGGAATCTTCTTCAAGGATTGGATAATTATTTTTAAGTTTACTGAGTAAATATTACTCTTGTCAGCTTACTTTTCCGTCCCCCACTGACTCTGGAAACTCCAGCTTGAAGTTATTGATCGAGAACTTTTTTTCAGGGCACCTTTCTTCACATCTTCTGCAGGCAGTGCCAAGGCATCTTGCAGTATTGATCCTGAAACTTTCGTTTTCTCTTGAAAGAGCTTTTTCTGGGCATCCCTGCACACAGGTATCACAACTACTGCATTGGATTGTAGCGAAGAGACCCCAGTTTTGCTCTACGATCTCCAAGTTTTTTCCGAGTTCCCGTATATCCATTTCATATTTTCTTTCAATAATACATTCCTTCAGTTTTTGTGGAATAGGCTGGATACCTGATCTTTCAAGGTTTGCATTATACTTTCCAAGAGGCATACCTTCATTCCATAAAGCTATCTCCTGGATGTAGATATCTGCAAAGGTAGGGGAAGAAGCAAACATAATATGATTTGCAAGGATCGATTTCTTCATTTCGTTAAGGTATGAGAGGTAGTCGGGGTCAAAGGCCAGGTCTTTTGCAAGTTCCAGGGAAGTATTTCCGCATTGTATAATCTTTTTCGCGGTTGCAGGCACAATGCCTGTAAAGCGGGCTTTTAGAGGGTCTACATACGTTCCGCTTGCCCCGCACATGTACATCGTTTCCAGGTCTTCGTACGCTATCCCTGACTCATGCATCAGGGTTAAATGACCTGCTCTCAGGGCTCCAAAAGCTTTTCCGGCTTCTATTACATCTTTCTCCGTAAACGTAATACCCTTTCCCAGCCGAATATTTCCGCCTTCAATATGAGGAGGTTTTATTATGCCGGTTACAAGTCCTGCATACATGAGGGCGATTACTCCAGTGCCTGTAATCCCCTTTGCAGGATATCCGGTAGTTTTGAAAGTCCCGTTGCGCAGGTTGATTTTTGGCCCTTCAACCATCTTGAGTTTTTCATTAAGGACAAGAACTTGCCAGCCTCCAGAAAGCCTCAAGTCGGCAATCGCTCCAGGTGTTGCCAACATTCCTTTGCTAATCTGCTGTCCTTCGATGGCAGGACCTGCAGCAGCTGATCCTGTGTATATTTTGTCGCCGACCTTCAGGGCCATCTCGGCATTTGTGCCGTAATCCGTAACCATGCATGTTTCGGAAGTATCCAGAAATCCGGTTTTTATCATCATGGCAAGGGCATCGGCTCCGATTTCATGCCTTACTGAAGGCGGGATAATCACGTCAACGTCTTCATAAAGCCCAATTTCATTTCCTGAGACAATGTGCCCGTCCCTTTTTGGAGGCTTTAAATTTATTTTTTCGAGGGCATTTTTTCCCGCAAATGCAAGGTCCCGAACTTCTAGTCCTTCGAACAGCGACAACTGGATTGGATTTCCACAAACAGCTATGCGCTTGAGGTTTCTTGGTTTAAGGTTATTTATCAGGGAATTTATGGCTGAGACAAAAATTTCGTGAGCTATTCCTTGCCCATAGCTGATCGCAAAGTCCATATGGTCAACGACATTTGCACCCGGAAGCGGGTTTCTGGACAAAATTGCAGTCCTAAGGATGGAGGATTCCATAAGATTCAGGAGCTGGGCTCTAATCCCACTGGTACCTATATCGATATTTATTGCCTGATCCATTTTTATTCCAGGATTTATTAGAGTTTTTATCCTTTCCCTTTCTGCGTTTTCTTATTATTCTGGTTTTTTAGGTTTTGCTATTTTTTGCGATCTCTATTTATTCACTTTGCATTTATTTCTAAATTTAAATATTCAATAAATGAAAGAGAAATAGAAACCGAATACAAAAAATAAAAATCGGAAGTTAAAGTAAAATCAGTGCAGATCCTTACGAACTTCTTTCCAGTTCTTCCCTGCACAGATCTCTTTTGCTATTTTCACTGCATCAAGTGGAGTTTTTCCATATACCGAGTTACCAAAGGTCTCGACGAAATGCCTGTCCATGGCAGCCCCACCACAAGCTACGGGAACGTCTTCGGAGTCTAGGACCTCTGCAAGGGCTTTAAGGCCTTCCTTGGTTGTGCTCATGAGAGTTGTTCCGGTAACAAGGTCAGCGTTTGATGCCTTTACAGCTTTAACGGCTGCTTCCACTGTTACATCTTTTCCAAGATCAACTACTTCGAAACCATTTGCCCTGAGAATAGCGGCTACAATGTTCTTGCCTATGTCATGTACATCTCCTTCAATAACAAGGGATACTACCTTCCCCTTCGAGGGAACTTCACCTATCTTTTCTTGGCAAAGTTTCACTCCTTCGATAAGAGCCTCATTTGCTAGCAGGATTTCAGGCATATAGCTTTCTCCTACGTCATAAAGTTCACACACAGTCTGGATTCCGGGCATCAGGGCATTTAAGACCAGATCTGTTGGATCTTTTCCTTTTCCAAGCAAGGAAGATGTGAGTTTGACTGCTTCATCACTATTTCCCTCGATCACCGCTTCTGTGACAGCTGCATATTCTGGATCTTTTGGCCTGCTCTGCTTCTTAATCTGGCTGGCAGTGTTCACTTCTTTGCTCCTGTCTCCAAGATCCACTCCGAGGCCTATCATGATCCCCTCGTCAATGAGTTTTTTAAACTTTGCAGGCTCTTTTTCTTTCATATCGAGGACTTTCTGAACTGCAATGTCAATGTGCCTGATCATTCCTGCATCCCACCCAGAACGTTTTCTTTCATATTTCTTCCAATACCGATTCCAATCTGTCTAATTAGGTCTTCCACATCATCGTATTTCGGGATTGGGGTCTCTTTGCAGGCTCTGACATACGCTCGGAGGTTCTCGAGTGGGGTTCCAGATGAAACACCACATGCAGTCCCAACAATATCAGCTCCCTGCAAAATGCATTCCCTAGTTCTATTATAGACTTGCTCAGGAGTGCCGTTTGGCATAAGGTCTATGACATCCAAACTTCCGAGAATGGACATCTCGTTGCCCATTACCTGACGGCAATACCAGACTGGAACGGCATCAAAGGAGAAGCAGTCAATTCCGCTCTGCTTTATGTAAGGTAGGAGTTTACTAGCGTCTCCGCAGATGTGCAGGATCTGGGGACAGCTGATTTCCTTTGCCATTCTTTTGTGGGCAGGGAGTACAAATTCTTTGTACGTTTCCGCGGAAATCAGATTACTGGAAGCCGAAGGGTCAGCAAGGAAGATAATATGTGCCCCGTAAGCTGTCTGCAATTTCCCGTAAGCTACCACAAAATCAGTTGCTGCTTCAATAAAGGCATGGGCCTTTTCCGGGTCGGTCTTTGTCCACCTGGCTATATTTTCAACGCCTGCTATGTGACCAGCTACTGTAAAAGGAGATGTAAGTACTGGGATGATAGGGAGCATGCCGTCATAACGCTTCCTTAATTCGTCTATTGCTCCAAGCACTACCGGAATTCTTCCGGTTTCTTCTAGGTTATCGGGCCAGGTTATGTTGGAGGGATCTGTATAAGCAGGGCCTGTTACGGGGGGCCTGTCTGGCTTATCCCAGTCAAGTTTACACCCCAGAACTTCCGCTTCGAGAGAAATATCAAATTGGGGACGTGCAGCCTCGATGCCGCAAATTTCATAGGGAGCAGCCGCAAGGTCTGCCATCATTTTGCTATCAAAATGGGCTTTTGGCCAGGAAGCGTTGCATAGTTGCATCAATTCGGTTGTAGTCTGAGCGAGGGGATTTGCAGGGGGCACGTAGTCAACCCTGCCTCCAAGCACTGCCGCCAAAGTTCTTCGGGTTGGAGTCATTTCACTTACCACGATATATGTCTCCGTTTAATCTATATTTATATACTATGTACTTTATATTAATAAGTTGTATTTTGCAGTCAGATCACTAAATAATTCGTTTTTGAATGTTACCCACAGGTAAAAGAAATAGTAATCTGCTGTCAGGTAAAAGTCTGAAATATTTAATTCTCAAGATTCTTTTTGCAAGTTCTTTTTCCAAGTCCTGGAAAGAGTACGAAAATTATATGATTTTGCAAAAGTTAACAGTTTTTTACTGACATTTATAATATGAACATTTTAATATTTAACCAAATTCAGTTAATACAATAAGGAAAAACTTATATATTCCTGAATTTTTCTTTATAAATAAATTCCAACATACAATTTATTACCTTGAAACCAAAAAATTTCAATTACAAGGATGAAGGGCTTACCCAAAATTTGCCAAGACGGCTAAACTCTATCAGAAATATACGTTGGTAATTTCTGTTTTTACTATTAAGAAAGAATTAGTCCTTATGGTTTATATTCTTTAACATATAATTTCTCTTATTAATATATAGCTGAGAATATTTTAAGGGGGTAAATATATTTCATGAACAAAATAGTCTTATTTTTGCTTGCGGAAAGCTTTCTTGCCTCTTTAAGGAGTACAGTTTCCTCTCACTCCTACTCAGAGGTTCCTGAAACAGTAGGAACTGCCTGTAATGAAACCGAGAGCCCGTATTTAGCTTCATCGCAGGATAATGATCTTGAGATCGCAAATTATCCAGCCCTGATTAAGGCTGAAACAGTAAATATTACAAGTGACTGCCAGATATATCCGACTTATACTGCGGCTCCGGCTGAAGAAGGGTATTACCCGACTATAGTGCTGATTCACTCATTTAGAGGGTTTGAGCCCGGATATCAAACTATGGTGGACAGAATGGCCGAAGATAGATATGTTGTGGTCGCTCCTTTCTGGCAGACATACTCCGTCTCTCCATCTGATGCAGGGGTGGAAGCTCTTATCAGAAACAGCATTGCTTACCTTAAAACTAGAAAAGATGTTGATTCCGAAAGACTCGCCCTTACCGGTTTTTGCGCTGGCGGCAGATATACTATGCTTTTCCTACCCCAGATCAAGGAGTTTAAATCAGGAGTCGCTTGGTATGGTTTCCCTTATACAGGAGGATCTGAGTTTCAGCCCAACAGGCCAGCCAGCCTGATAGACCAGCTTGATGCGCCTATGCTTATAATACACGGTACCCGAGATCAGATTAGCAATGTTACTGATGTATACAGATATGCCGGTGAACTAGATCTATCTGAAAAGTATTTTGAGCTGAAGGTTTACCAGGGCGAACCGCATGGTTTCATGATCACAGAAAATCGAGAACTTTCTGAAAGTTTTGTTGCACAGAACGCATATGAAGAGATGATAAGTTTCTTTGACAGGACATTGAATAATTTGACTCTATGATTTGATTCTGTGAGAACGTTGAATCACTCGGCCTGTAAAACACTGAGTAATTCACCTCAGTAACTTGAGAGGATAATACCTCTCACTAATCCATTTTTTTAACGAGATGACGTCGTTTTTATTAAAGACAATATTGGTTTTACCTGCAAGTCTGAGGATTTGTTTTTAGTGCTTCACTTTTGCTTTCTACTATTCTCAAAAATAAATGTAACTTTGCAACTCTTGAACACGATTTTTCAAAAAGAAGAAATATATCTGTAATTCTCTATATTATTAAATATAAAAAATTCACTTCAGGAAAATAGGATCATGGTAAATGTAATTTCCCATATGGGAGTAGGTTTTCTCATTGCTTTGGCTTTAGGCTTGAAAGGAAACAAACTAAAAGTCGTGGCCTTATTATCCATGCTTCCTGATCTTGATTATATTTTATACTCGGCATTTGCCTTTGTCAATAGCAACCTTAACCCTGAGGTCAGAAACCAGCTTTTTTATCTGATTGGGCACAGAGAGTTCATGCATTCAATCCTTTTCATTGTTCTGATTACTTTTTTTATCTGGTTTAAAACGAAGGATTGGCTTTTTACCGTTGGAGGATTCCAATCTCTTTTCTTTCATTCTTACTTGGATTATGTTACAAGCTGGAAAATGCGTCCCTTATACCCGTTCAGTACGGATACTTCCATTATGGGAGCAGTTTATTTTTTTGATCCTCTGTTAAATTTACTCCCTCTCTTGCCTCCATTCATTGTAATTCTGGGGAATTTGAGTCATAGAGGAACAATTAAGGGAAAAAAGGGAAAAATGAACAGTTTTTGCACGTTTATATCGAACGTTGACGATAAGCTCTATGCCTCGATAATTCTTTTGTTACTTGTCTGGCTGACTTTCGTGCCAGTTTCAAAAGCTTTCCTGATTAACCGTATTTCCTGGGCAGAAAACGCCGAAATAAACTACCAGAATACCTATCCCGAATCCATGAATGAGTTTCTGACGGCGTACTCATATAATTCCACCCATTATAAAGTCCTGGAAATAAGTTATCTTTCAGGAATCGAGAAAGGTCTGTACGTTGAAAAAGTTTCTGTAGAGGGAAATGTTTCTAATGCGGCTGCTTATATTAAAAGAGTAGAGAACCTATACAGAGCGGGTGCTCCTCAAGAAATTGATTATCCGGTCTACTCGGTTTCCGAAACAAACAACTCTGTAACAGTTATCCTCAGTGACGTCAGAAATCCGTACATTAAAGAACTTGCTTACTTTAAATCGTTTTATAGGTTCGTTTTCGACAAGAAAAACGGAAAGCAATACGAAGTCTATGCAAGTATGCACGGAACGCAGGAGGAGAGCTTAGGTAGAAACTGGTTTGGATGAACCTTTAAATCCCGATTAGAGTACTTTTACATCGAAAATTCGATGAAAACCACAGTTAACCTCTTTCGGCAATTAAATGAAATATTCCCGGTACTTTTAAAATAAAAAAGTAATTGAAAAATTTAATTTTAATGAGATAGATATGTTAGAAATAACTTTTTAATTATTTCCTCATTTTCTTGAAGTACTTATCGATTTCTTCCCAGTCAACTATATTCCAAAAGGCTTCTATGAATTTTGCCCTGTCATTCCGGTAGTCAATATAGTAAGCATGCTCCCAGGTATCCAGATCCATGATTATCGGATAATCAGGGACCAGATTTACATTATGCTTTTCTATCTGCATAATCATGAGCCTTTGTGTATCTTTACAGTAGGTTAGTGCTGCCCATCCTGATCCTTCAACGCTTGATGCTACCTGGGAAAATTCCTTTTTAAACCTGTCAAAGCTTCCAAAATTTTCTTTGATTACTTCAGATAATTCCCCGACAGGCTCTTTGCTTGAATTGCTCTCAGGAGTCATCTCCCACCAGAAATAATCATGGAGAACATGCCCGGCCAGATTAAAAGACAGGGCTTTTGCATTGGCCTTATAATCAAAATCAGTTCCTTCTTTCCTTGCTTTGTCCATCATTTCTAGGGCTGCATTTGCGTTAGTCACATAAGCTTGGTGATGTTTATCATGATGTAACCGAAGCTGCTCTTCGGAAATATAAGGTGCTAGGTCTCCATATCCATATTTCAAAGGTGGCAATTTGTACAATCCTTTAGCCATATTATCTACTCCCGTTATCAAGTTTTTATAAGCTATTTGGTTTTTCAAAATTTGTTCTGGAATCAGGATTAAATATGAATCTATACTTTCCAGTCAAAGAGATTCAACCACAAATCCTGCCCCGCTAAACAATCTTCCCCGTATTTATGTTAACAGGAATCTGTCTCAAACTACTTTGTCGTGAAGAATTTAATTCCTGAACATTTTTCTCTGCAAAGCACTTTGCTTTGAGTCTTTTCAAACACATATCGAATTGCATCTAGCAATCCAAAGTGTAAAACATAATTATCATCAAACTATTTAAAGGTAAAAGATACAAACTATAGATATTTTCAAAGAAATGTATTCAGGATCGCCAACAAAGATACGATGCATTAAAAATAAAATCGTAAGTGATAATTAAAATAAAGGTACAGTAGAGGCAAGAGCGAAGTTAAAGAATAAATAAAAATTAAAATTGGTTGAGGAAGAAAAGTTGATTGAGGAAGAAAGTAAATGGTAAATACACTTTCCCACCTGGGAATCGGCCTTCTGATTGCCTTTGCCCTCGGCTTCAAAGGAAAAAAGCTAAACGCTCTGGGGTTTTTGGCAATCCTTCCTGACCTTGATTTTATTCCATACGCTATATTTGTTCTCATCGGCGGCAGCGTAAGCCACGAGGCGCGAAACCAGCTTTTCTACCTGCTCGGTCACAGGGAATTTCTCCACTCAGTCCTCTTCATTCTGCTTGTCACGCTTTTTGTCTGGCTTAAAACAAAAGACCGCCTATTTACAGCCGCCGGGTTTGCGGCCATCTTTTCCCATGTTTATCTTGATTACGCTACAAGCTGGAAAATGCGTCCCCTTTACCCGCTCAGCACTGAAACATCCACTCTCGGAGCTATTTACTTTTTTGATCCGCTGACAAACCTTCTTCCTCTGCTGCCCATTTTTGTTTTACTTGTGACCTACATGAAAAACCACAGAAAATGGAACGGAAAATTCAATAATTTCTGTGCCTTTGTCACGAAAAACCGGAGCAAACTCTATCCCGCGCTTTTAATTGTGATTGTGGTCTGGCTTACAATTCTGCCGGTGGCAAAATTATTTCTTGTGAATTATATTTCCGGCACGGAAGGCGCAAAAATCAGCTATCAGGATACCTATCCCTCGTCTTTTGGGAAGTTTCTTGCCGCTTATCCTTATAACTCGACACATTACAAAATTATGGAAGTTAGCTATTGGTCCGGGATCGAAAAAAGCGATTATATCGAAAAAATCAACGTGACCGGCGCCGTTCCCGAAGCCTCTGCCTATGTTGAAAGAGCTGGAAAACTCTACAGCACAGCCGTTCCTCAGGAAATCGATTATCCTGTCTATAGCGTTTCGGAAGAAAATGGTTCGGTAACTGTTACGCTGAGCGATGCGAGAGATCAGTATGTTAAGTACTGGGCTTATTTCAAAACGGTTTACAGGTTCTTTTTTGATACGGAGAGTGGGAAATATGTGGCTTATGCAAGTGAACAAGGGAGAGGGGAGAAGAGATTGGAAGATAATTGGTTTGGATAAACTTCATATTTCAGAATCAGTTAACTCATAGTTCCAGAACCAAGGTAGATCATCCACTGAGAAACCAATAAAGTCTTCATCACGAGAAATAGCTCCTATGTTTTGGGCTTCTTCCCAATATTCTTCTATCGCTTCGTAAAATTCCTGAAATATTTGCGGATTATATTTTATAATTCCAACTAACGCATAATTAATATTGGCACTTTCCTTGAATCTATGATTTCGTTTCAAAGAAGGTGAATCGATTCTCTCCCACAAGTGCTGTAAGCATCTTTCAATTTGGTAGATTAATAATTTCAATGCCTCTGAAGAAATTTCATCTTTTGGTTTATCATTATTGAGAAGTTTTGCAAATAGTGGATGATGAGCATTGTAAATGACGTCGCTAAACAGATTAGGATCTTCTGGCGGCCAATTAATATCTGGAGGGTGAACAAAAAGCGGTTCTTTTTCTATTTGGTCACCATGCATTCGGTACGTGAAGTTCGTATTATAACAGAGAGAAAAAGTACCTTCACTTATTTGATCACTGAATGATATAATTACTAATCCAGGAATGGAAGTGATATAAATATCAGAAAAACTTCCTAATATTTTATCTAAGAAGTAATATCTTGGGAAACTACCTTTTTCTTCATCCATTAAAATAACTGTCTCTTCACCAACAAGGCGTTTAGTCTCTTTTAATATAACTGCATCAGGTATTTTCTCTTCCCAATCATTGATACCGACAATTGCTAAATTAACTTTATTCAAATCTCCCATCACTTTGTATGTCCTTTGTCCATCGTCAGAAATTGTCAATAAAGGCGCATAATTCAGAAAAATATACTCAATAAACTTTCGAACTTCTATCTCTTTGTAGACAAAGCCACCAATCCGATATTTATCAGGAAAGCTATAAATATTCACTTCCAATAATTTATTCACAATTTCGACGTATTCAGCAGTTGGACTTGAATCCCTAAGTATTTTTAGATACTTTTCATATGCCTGCATAATTCCTGATTGTATAATGTCAATTAATTTCTCATACTTTTCATCTTTCAGTATATCCAATTTGTTTGGTGACAATGACAATTTAGATTGGCCTGAAAGGTTAATTGATGCTTGAATGTTAGAAAATAAATTTTCAGGTAAGAGTTTATCGCAAGGAATTGAAAATCCATTTTGTGCAAAAACACTATATTTTGATTTACCGAAGAATGTGTTAGAATTATCTATAGGTCCAAAAATTCTCAATTTTCCTTCAATGCCTTTTATTTCGTCACCGAATGCAATGTAAAAATATTCTTTTGTGTCTTTTATATCATGTATTTTCTCACCTGGTAAATAGGGCTTATATGTCACTGTTTTCTCTCTTGTCTCAATGACTATTGGATACTCTATAAAAGGAGCAATCTCTGATATTTTCTCAACTAAAGATATAGAAGAGAAAGGATGATTAGATTTCAGAGACAGGGTTATTTTAGTTCCTATCTCAACACGAGAAGAAGGCCTTCTAACAAAGTAATCATAAGCAGTAGGAATTTCAACGTTTATTGGGGCAGGTGGATTTAGTGGATCTAATGGTTTTCTCCTGCTTTCTACTCTAAAACTGGAAGCTACCATAAAAATAGAGAGAATACCTATTCCAAACTCACTGACTAGATCAATTTCTACTCCGCTTGTACGGCATTCTGAACTATTGTAGTAACTTTTTCCGATTTGCAAAAAGTAATTCTCGAAAATATCCTTGTCCATTCCAATTCCACTATCTTCAGTGATAAGTTTTTGATCTTTCAAAGTAATTTTTATGAATGGTGGAAACGGATTTCCTTCTTTCTTTTCCATTGATTCTCGGTAACGAACAGCATCTACGGAGTTCTGCAAAAGTTCACGGAGAGTTAAAGTAGGATCTCCATATAATCTCTCTCCCATCAAAAGATCAATTACTCGATGAAAATCAAGTTTAAAATGAAAATCAGAATATATGTACTCTCCATTAGATCTAATATTCTCTTTTGTTATTGGTTTTAGTAGATCTAACCTATATTTTTTTGCTATGTCGTCTTTATATCGTGATGTTAAAAGGACACTTTCTTTACGTTCGGTTTCTACTGTGTCAATAAATTACCTAAGTGCGCGTTCATAGATTGGATGTTCACATTCGGCTTCTATGCTAATTTCTCGCGGAGATATTTCGCATCCAATAATTGAAAGATGCTTCTTCCACTCCTTAATGCTTGTTTCATCCTTTGGATTAATAAAATCAAGTAAACATCTAGGTGTACGTTCTGGATCAAGATCCAGAATATCAGCTAATCGAAGAATTATCGATAAATACTGCACATTAATTCTCTTGCCACCTAACAGATAATCACGGCGCCAACACTTTGTATCGTACAGTTCTCTTACAGACAAGCCGTGACTATCGCAAACTACTTGCACTAATTTATGATATGGAATATTTTTCCATGATATGGGCGTTTCTTTTAACCCATAATTTTCTTTGATAAATTCGTGAGAACGTTCTACGTGATTTCTACGGAGAAATTCCGTAAACAGTTTATCTTCAATAAATGTCGCTGTACGATGATCTCCATTCTTTTTTGCTTCATCAAATTTAAGGCTTAGTTCTTCATTGAAAATGCGAAGTTTAGCAAATTTGGGGCTATTAGCGATGATTTTCTCTCTTTCGTCTCTTGAGGCTGTCATACCTACATCGTGAAGGTATGCAGCGTAAATGAGTATCGAGAGCTCGATAATGTTTAAATGATCAAGAGTGTCTGAAGGTATTATTTTGCCCATCAGTTCTACTACTTTTGCGCTATGGTTGACATTATGCAAAGTGAATTCTGGCATGTTTTCAGGAATTCTTTCTAACAAAGGAGCGATCTCACTAACAACTGAAATTATATTTTCTGAAATTTTGTGATCTTTTAATAAGTTTTCTTTTTCATCTAGCTTTTTAAACAAAATTGTTCGCTTTAATCTCGCAATTGCATTTTCAGACATTCACTTGCTCCTTTTCTGCTTGTGAGTCCTTTAAACGTATGACCTGATTAATTTTTTGTTTTTATCTTTGTATGTTAGTTCAATATTTTCAGTCCTTTTCAGTCTCCACCGCCTGCTTCACAGTCGTATGGTACCCCGTTTTAAGATTCATTAAAACTCAAACCGACCTTGAATTAGAAAAATCCACAAAAAACAGGTTGAAGATTAGTCACTAAAACTCAGTGTAAAATAGGATGAATATTTACGTCAAAAAATGAAAAATGAATGGCAAATAAAGCCATTTCGTTACTCTATTATAACAAACCTTTTTTGCATAGGAGTAGGTTCCAATATATCAAGAGGGTGAGAGAACTTCACACTATGAAAATTAATTTTGCCTTCACCTTTTTTGACTGCAACAAACTTGAATTTGCTAGTTCCACCTTTTCCCGGCATAGTAGGTTCATCGGGTACATACTTTGACTCTACAAAATAAACGCAGTGTGGCATCTCTGACAGTAAACAGTTGTAGCCGGTCGAAGAAGGATTAGACGGTATTGATATTTCAAATGTTTCTCCAACTTTCGCATTAATTGGTGGTAGTAACTCTAATTTTTGCATTCTTTTATTCCTCCTTTATATTAACTCTCTCACTATTGTTCTGGATGTTATTGTATCTATGAACAAGTTGGACAATTAATCCAAATGATTGAGTTATAAGTTAGAATGTTGGTCCAAGTATATACAACTTCCTAACATTGCATGTTCTATTATAATGTTAGAAAACTGTTTAAAGTAAAGTATGAAAAACGCATAGGTTTTTATGAAAACTAGCTAATATAAATCGTCCAACGTTTCTCTTTATTCATTCTATAAACTTAGCTGTTGTGTAGTACTTTTTTAAAAAAATCAGTACTCAAATTGGCCCTGACCGACAAAGATTCTAAAAAACTGAACCTTTCGGTACTTAATTCCTCAAAAATCAATTCAAAAAACCCATCCCAAAAATAAGTCCACCGTCCGGTTCCTCTCCGGACAAAAAGCCCGCCGCCGGAAACAAATCCCCATAAAATCTTTATTCCGGCAGTGGTTTGAGTGAAGAATTATTTTTCTTCACTCTTGTGCGTAAATTCAGTCTTCTTCAATTTCTTCTTCGTCTGCATCCTCTTCTAATTCTTCAGTTTCCTCGGCGTCATCGGCAGCTTCAAGGTCTTCGAATTCGTCAAATTCATCGAGATCTTCAGCTTCGTCCTCTGAAACCTCGGCTTCTTCCTCGGTTTTAGCTGCTTCTACTGCTTCTTTACCTGTAAATGCTGTGAGTTTCAGGTTCTCTTCGGCTTTTCCATTCTGTATCCTGGCTATACCTGCGACTGTATCGTCGGGTTTCAGATTCATGATTCTTACACCCTGGGTGTTTCTGCCCTGGATCGAGATATCTTTCGCAGGGATGCGGATAATGATACCATCGGCACTGGTGAAGATAAGTTCATCGTCATCAGCTACGGATCTGACTCTTGAGACCGGGCCGTTCCTCTCGTTGGTAATGATTGTTATCACGCCTTTTCCACCACGACGGTGCGCTGGATACTGGGAGTACTCGGTTCTCTTGCCAAAGCCATTTTCAGTTACGGTCAAGAGGGTTGTTGTCTCATCAACAAGGTCAAGACTG
>DASXVB010000075.1:0-19086 GCA_036504475.1 Methanosarcina sp. | reverse complement strand
GACGTTTCAGGCGTAAGTTTGAAAGCTTTTTCTGAATCATCAAGGGTAAACTCCAATATGCGCTTTCCTTGGTAGCCTTTGTGAAGAATACCTGCCTTAAGCCTCCAGCCTTTCGATCTCAGCAGAGCAGGAAAAATTTTTGCAAAGGAGTTTCCATAGCGTTCCGAAATTCGAAAAAGAGAGGCAGGTCCTTCAAGATGCAGATGAACAGCTTTTAATTCTTCAGAATTTTCCCTAGTTATTCTTTCCTTTTCTTCTTTTCCTCTATCTTTTTCGCCTCTTTCCTCATCAGTATCTTCCAAGGAGTACATAAGCCCTGAACGGAGGATTTTCCAGAGTATTTTTTGAAAATCACCTCTTATCCAGATATCAAGGTCAACTGCACGGAAAAGCAAGGTCTGAGTAAGGGAAATATTATACTGCCTTAGAAGTTCTGCGGGAGAAAGGGGAACGAAACTTTTGACAATCTGATTTTCTTCGAGGTCAGCCCAAAGTGCCTTTTCAAATTCTTTTACCGAAACTGAAAGCTTTTTTGCAGCTTTTTGCAGAGCCTCTTGTCTCTCAACAGAAGAAAGAACCATACCTCCGCAAGCTTCAAAAATCGTTTTCCTTGCCAGAGAAGGATCAACAACTGCCTCTGTTTCTATTACGGTGCGCCTTCCAAGCAACTGAGAAAGTCCCCTGATAAAGCGATAATTCATTTCCTCATAGCCCTCAAGTTCAGCCAGAAGATCCCCATAGGTTTTTCCAATATGCTGCTCGAAAGTCTCTATTAAGAGCCTTGCAAGCTCCAAGTTTTCGGGATCAAAAGCTGCATATCTAGGCTTTATTTTTCCTCTAAAAATATGGGTTACAAGAAGGTCAGCTGTGAGCAGTTGAGCCACCTCCCGGCGTTTTTTTCGTTTTTCATTTAGCTTTCCCTTCTTATCTTTCCAGTCACTTTCCGGGTTGAAACAGCTTCTTTTCTCCTCTTGGCAGTCTCAACTTCTGTCGTTTCCTGGGTTATAATCTCATAGAGGATAGCTTCCTTTCCTTCTTTTTTTCTGAGGATCCTTCCAAGACGCTGGGTATACGCTAATTTGCTCCCTGTACCACTTGCTATAATCCCTATGTTTGCTTCAGGGACGTCAATACCCTCGTCAAGCACCTTTGAGGTGACCACAGCCCTATATATTCCTTTTTTGAACTTCTCGAGGATGGAATTCCTTTCTTTTGCAGGCGTCCTGTAAGTAATCGCAGGAATAAGAAACTCCCTGGAAATTCGGTGGACAAGTCTGTTATGTTCCGTGAAAATGAAGATCCTATCTTCTCGGTGTGATTTAAGGATCTCTTTTAACTTTTTCAGTTTTGATTCGGTATTGAAAGCAAGATCTCTTGCTGTATTTCTTGCAAGAAGGGCTTTCCTGGCTTCAGGGTCTCTCCCGCTTTTCATGACCAGTTTCTGAAAATCTCTTGGTCCTCGGATTACCATCCCATTTTTCCTTAGATAATTGATATAAACAGAATAAGATTTATCGTATTCTTTCTGTTCTTCCTCCGTAAGTGTAACACTTACCCTGCTAATTCTATAGGGAGCAAGGTGACCGCCTGCAAGTTCCGAGACATGCTTCTCGTATACTTTTCCCCCTACAAGCCTGTTCAGTTCCGAGTGTAACTCATCTTCCCGCTCGTAAGTGGCTGTCAGCCCAAGCCTGTAAGGCGCTGCGGAAAACTCAGCAATGCTCCGGTAGCCGGCTGCAGGAAGATGATGAACTTCGTCTAAAATAAGGAGACCGAACCTGTTCCCAAGGGTTTCGGCATGAATATAAGCAGAGTCATATGTGGAAATGGTTATTGGAAGAATTTTCTTTTCCCCACCTCCAAGCTTTCCGATTTCCATTAAAAAGGCTTCTTCAAGCTGTTTTTTCCATTGTTCAAGAAGATCAAGTGTCGGAACAACCACAAGGGCAGGGGTATTACAGCCTGCAATTGCTCGAATTCCAACAAGAGTTTTCCCACTTCCTGTTGGCAGGACAAGCACCCCCCATCTATTATTTTCTCCCCAAGACACAAGAGATTCGGCCTGGTAGTCTCTTAACTTAAGTTTCTTTCCTGAAGCTTCATAAGCTGCTGCCAGATCAGGACAAGGAAGGAGGTCAAGCACTTCGTCTTTAAACGGAATTTTAGAATTCTTCAGATAATCTATTATATCTCTGTAATAAAGGGCAAGAGCCCTAAAATTTCCGCTTCTCTCGTCCCAGACCGCATTTGGAACTCTTACATTGCCCTCGATAAGAAGTGTTCCCTGCTTGAAGCTGATTTTGATCATTGTTCATTAAAAGTCTGGACTTTATATATAATAATTGATTTATCAGTCCCAATTTATATCGAGTAATCAGCCCTCTTGAGCGAAGCGAAAAGGGCTTCGTCCTCCCGAGACGAGACTCGGGCGAGACGGGACTCGGGTAGTTAATACAGTGAAAAGTGATAAAAATAAGTTTAAATCAGTATAATTATGATATTAATAAGAGACAAATAAGAAAGGAATCCAATGTGAATTCAGATGACGGATCTTCAAAAGACGGTCAGTTCAGGGAAGGAATATTTCCCGAGCCTTTGCCTCTAGAGGACCTTTTCCATATCTATGGAATTGAACGCAGCCATGCCGACAACGTTGCCAGGAATGCTCTTGAGCTTTTTGATATCCTTAATTCTATCCATGGGTTGCACCCTGAAATGAGAAACCTTGTGGAGATAGCTGCACGTGTTCATGATATAGGTGTGGCTACGGATTTTGAAAACCATCATAAAGCAGGAAGAGATATCCTGCTCCTGCACCCGCCTTTAGAGCTGCCTGAAAGACTCAGACCTATTGTTGCCTGGACTGCTTTCTTGCACAAAAAAAGTGTAGGAAAAGAGAAAGTTGAGAAGCTTAAAGGAAAAGATTTCGGGAAAATGTCTGAGGACATTCAGGAGCTTACCCTGAAAGTAGCTGCCCTTATTAGGCTTGCCGATGCCCTCGATTACAGCAAGATGGAAAGCAGGCTCGGGAAAGTCACCTTCGGGAAGCAGAGTATCAGGTTTGAGATTGAGGGCCAGGGAGCTGTAATTGATGCGGAAAGAATGGCAAAAAAAGGCGATCTCTGGCATTTGCTTTACAATACGAAACTGGAATTCAGGCCCAAGCCTACAGAGTAAGAATTTTTAGAGAAAATCTGTTTATGGAAAAATTGTTTATTTCATTAATCTATAAAATATAATTTCATGGGGCACCTTATACTTGTCAGGCATGCAGAACCTGGCTTAAAGCCTGAAGACAGGCTTGCCGGCTGGGTAGATGTTTCTCTCAGCAAGAAAGGAATCGAAGAGGCTCTTGAGTGTTCATTAAAACTCGAAAAATTTGAGCTGGATCTTGCCTTTGCTTCAAACCTTGTTCGGACGCAGGCAACTCTTTTCATAATATTATCTGGGCAGAGAAAGGCAGGGATTGTTGTACATGAGGGAGCAGGCAACGGAGAAAATTCGGAAAAAACGGATTGGTATTCGTCGTATCCTGAAAAGCTCGATAAAAAACTCATCCCAATTTATTTCACGCCTTCTTTGAACGAGCGCTACTACGGGAAGCTCCAGGGCAGGAAAAAGCAGAAGATGGAAGAAAAATACGGGGCAGAAAAACTTGCTTCCTGGAGATGGAATTTTGAGCCAGGCCCACCTGAAGGAGAAAGTCTCAAAGTGGTCTATGAACGTGCAGTGCCTTATTTTGAAGAAAAGATCTTGCCTGCTGTACAAGCAGGGAAAAATGTGCTAGTTTGTGCCCACCAGGGAAGTCTGAGAGCTCTTGTTAAATACATAGAAGGGATTTCCGATGAGGATATCAGGGAAGTCAGGTTCTCCACAGGCGAACTTGCAATATATCGGTATTCTGAAGGCAAGCTAATCCGGGAGAATGCTGAGATGAGTTCTGAAACTAAAAGGAATCTCTGATGCTTCTTAATTCCTTTCCTAATTCCTTTCTTAACTCCCATCCTCTCTTAAGTTTCTTCTTTTCTTTCGATTTTTTAATTTTGAATATTGAGTTTTTGGGAAGGAGTTTGATACCATAAGAGGCCCTCTTAGAGAGATCTAGTGCTGTAAAGGATTCATATATAGCCTAGAGGCAGGATATAGAGCGGTTCTTCGTTTGGCGGCAATTTAAGCACGTTTTTTACTTCTTCATCCTCAAAAGCTCCTATTGTACAGGTTCCGATTCCAAGTTCCACTCCCAGGAGAGATATATTCTGTGCGGAGTGACCTGCTTCCATGTGTGTATAACGAAGGCCTCTATTCCCATATTTGCCTGTTATCCGTGAATAGACAGCAGAGATCACAAATGAAACGGGAGCATTCCTGATCATGGACTGGGAAAGAGCAGCTTTTGAAAGCTTCTCCCTTATATCGCCTGAGATTTCCTGGACAAGGATATAGTCTTCAGGAATGTACCTATAAACTCCAGGTTCAAGCTCCGTGCTTTCTCCAGTCACGACATGGATTTCAAGCGGGTAAAGCGCACCTGCAGAAGGTGAAGTTCTTAAACCGTCTTCCGAACTTATGCCCTGCGCAGCCCAGAGAAAGCGAGAAATTAAGGATTCTGATAGTTTTTTGTCTTTATATATCCGTACAGATCTCCGCTTTGCAATGATTTCTTCAATACGGCTCCTGCCTGAAGCTTCCAGTCTGGATAACTTGATTTTCATAGGCATGTTGGTAAAACTCTGATTTCCCGTATTTATTCCCCCATATTTTTTGTACAGCATTTTTATTTCTTTCATTCCGTAATCTTCACTGCTTCTTCCGAAATCCTGTCAGGACTCCACGGTGGGTCCCAAACAAGCTCGATTTTTTCTTCTTTTACTCCATCTATTGCCTCGACCTTTCGCTTCACATTCTCTGTAATGAGCTCTTCCATAGGACAGCCAGGCATGGTTAGGGTCATTTTGATATGGACCCGATCCCCTTTTATCTCTACCCCATAAACAAGTCCAAGGTCAATAATGTTGATAGGAATTTCGGGGTCGTAGCAGGTCTTTAGAACTTTGATAACTTCTTCTTTCGTAACGATGATACCCTCCCCTCAAGGTATAGATCTGCAGTATTTTATGCTTCCAATTTAATAAAATGGAGAGTAGAATTAAATATGTTTCCCAAAACCTCAACACAGGCGGTTCTCCAGTTTTGAAAATGTATGTCCAGCAGTGAAATTATTCAAAAAAGCTACATGAATAGTTATTAATCCAGATAGTTACTAAACCAGCTCTTTTTTCTATACACATTAAGATGTACAGGATTGCATAGCTTATCAAGGAATTTAATGCACTGAAAAAGTCGTTTTCGAACGTTAAATTATATATAAAAATCCTCTTAATTACTCTTATTGTGAAATAAACACAATGGGGGAATGAAGTATAGCTGATAATGCAGACAAAGTTGCTGAGAATATTCCAGGACCTTATTATTGTGACTATGGCTGTATAGCCTGTCATCTATGTGTGGATACCGCGCCAGAAAATTTCAAGATGAATGACGATGATTCTAACGCCTATGTATATAAGCAGCCTGAAAATGACGAAGAAAAAGAACTTTGTGAAGAAGCATTAGATGCATGTCCGGTCAATGCAATAGGAAACGATGGCTAAAGCTATTTACTTAAGCCAATTTTCCGGATTTTTATAACTTTTGCCTTATTTTATTGTTTTTTTACTTCTTTTCAGTACTTCTTCGCCGCTTGTTAAACGCTTATTATACTGTTCATAGCCCATTCACTTATTTTTAACTTTTTTATTCCTTCTCAATCTCAGAATAGATTCTGGAAAGTCCCTGAAGAGTGGAATACCCTTTTCTGGTAATTATATAATCTCCCCGCTCATTTCGCTGTAAAACCATGCCTGTTTCAAGCAATTTTTGGAGATGAAATAGCAGATTTCCACCGCGCAGGCCTGTAAGTTTGGAAAGTTCTGAAAAAGTTTTGCTTTCTCCTGAAAGTGCTTTTAGCATCAGAAGACGCTGTCGGTTTGATACTGGCTCGCAGACTTCGGAGACCAGTTTTTCAGGCTCGATTTCGCTAATGTCTATTCTTTTATCCTCTTCTCCCTTCTCTTCATAAATCTGGAGCGAGCGCATGAGTTTGACCTGCTTTTCAAAAAGGTTCGTAGCTTCCGAAAAACACCTGCTGCAACTGGAGGTTTTTGTTTCCTTTTTTAATTCTTTCAGCTTATCCCGGTACAGCTTTATGGTTTCAGCTTCGATCTTACTCTTCCCAACAAGTCCTGCGGTTTCTTGCAGGAACTCACGAAAAGCCGTTTCACAAAAATCCCGCATCTTGCAGTCCGTTGTCATTCCGGTATGCATCCTTTCGCTTGCATCCTCACAGAGATAATCTACCATGGGCTTCATGAAGCTCTTTCTCATTTCCCCAATCATTCCCTCAATATGCTGCTGGTTTGCCCGCTGCAAAAATCGTGAGAACTCGTGCCGCAGAGTTTTTACTTCTTCCTTAATAGAGTGAAGTTCCTCTCGATAGTAACTCTCGGGATTTTCGTTCGCTATTTCCATTTTTATTTGCCTCGAAAAACGCTCAAAATTGGATTATATATTTAAAATTATTTTAATTAAAGCTTATTTTAATCAGGGTTAACAATCAATGTTGACGATAGCGCTGGTAATTGAAAACATTATTAATGGTTATTATTTAAAGGTCATTTTACTATACAATCTTATACAGATACATAATCATAACGCTTAAGTATATAAATATATACAACCTTTATGATTTGGTATAAATAATGGAAATTACAGGATATAAACAACTTCGTACAGACCGCAAATGAGGACCAGATAAAAGCCTTCGGTTTCTCGGACAGTGAATGGCAAAAAATCCCTAAATATTTTGTATTTGTGCCTCAAAGTGCTCCCAGAACTGTGAACTCGTAAAGACGCTTGGCGGAGAACTTCAGGTGGCTGGAAAGAAGTTTCAGGGACAGTAACCAGAATAAAAAAGTAAAATTCTATCAGGATCTTACACTCACAACTTTATTTTTATCTGTTATTTAAGATTCAACTTTCCAGGAACTCTTTCCTGTGCTGCCGGAAACAATTTTGCAGTGTTTATATAAACTAAAGGATGTATTTAATTTAGAATCTAATTGGGGAATTTAAGATGGAACCAACGAAATCCGATAGGGAAAGCTTCTGGAACGCAAAAACCTATGCGTTCGTCACCGATCATACAAAGCCTGCAATGAAGTGGGCTATATCCGAACTTAAAAATCGGGGCAAAAATGTCTATGTAATCGATCTTTCCGACAAGCCAGAACCCGGCTCTTTAAGAAAAGTTTCCGAGCTTCCAATCGGTCTTGACCGTGCCATCCTTGGCGTCACAAAAGTCGATCCTGGAGATCTTATTCCTACCCTGAAAAAGAAAGGCATTAAAAAAATCTGGATCCATTGGAGAACAGAAACCGAAAAAGCCCTGGCAACCTGCAAGGCAGAAGGTCTCGAATGCATGACCGAACACTGCCCTATGATGTACCTTGGAACCGGATTAAGTATACATGGAATGCACAGAGCGATTGCGAAGATGACAGGGAAGTATTGAAGACCTAATTGGTTTAATTTCAATTTGACTTATTTTTTTGAGTGTTGAATCCTGTCTCCATTCGATATTCTAATGACTTGTCAAAAATGGATTTGTTTTGTTAAATTGTTTTGTTAAATTATTTTGTTAATATTTTGGATTTGATTTATTTTTGACGTCCACTAATTCTTTATTGTCGCTGAAAATTTCTATTTCCTTGCTTCCTGAGTTCATCTCCGCCAGCTTCGTTCCATTTTCTCATATAGTCCCAGTAAATTATTCCGTGTGATTTTGAAATAAGGATGGTCGGGACCGTACTCTTTTTCTATTATATCGAGGGCTTTTTCATAGAGGTTAATTGCGGTTTCGTACTCGCCCATGCTTTCGTGGAGGCCTGCGAGGTTGTTCAGAGTTGTGCCGACATCGGGATGTGTTGGGCCGAGGGTTGTTTCGTAGATTTTGAGAGCACGGGTATAGAGAGGAAGGGCTTTTTTATGCTGGCCAAGGATCCTGTAAAGTTCACCCAAGTTGTTCAGGGTCTTGGCAACGTCAGGGTTGTCAGGACCAAGGATACGTTCCCGGATTTCCAGGGCTCTCGTGTAGAGTTCCAAGGCTTTTTCATGGCGGCCTTTCTGGACATATACGCCTGCAAGGTTATTAAGGGTCGTGGCAAAGCCCATGTGTTCGGTTTTTCCTAGTTTTTCCATAATTTCTAGGGATCGGGTGTAGAGGATCATGGCTTTCTCGTACCTTGTAGTCTGGAAATAGAGTAGGGCCAGATTATTCAGAGTCTGGGCCACCTGTGAGTGGTCAGGACCATATACCTTTTCTTGAAGCTTTAAAGCCTGCCCGTATATGTCTTCAGCTTCTTCTAGTTTTCCTATTTCCGAAAGCAAGACACCCAAGTTGTTCAGGGTTCCGGCTCTATATCCCATAACTGCACGGTTATCAGGTTCCTGCTCCTGAAGCTTTTCCAAAAGTTCAAGAGCCCTCCTGAAGTGTCCTTCAGCCATTTCAATTTTTTCCAGGCCTTTATAATAAAAGGCCATCCTGTTCAGGGTTCTAACAGCGCCCAAGTTTTCTGGGCTCAGGAATTTTTTCTGGATCTCCAGCGCTCGGGTATAGAATTGGAGGGCTTCTTCGCGTCGTTCCAGCAGAGAATAGAGAATGCCAAGTTCACTAAGTGTATTTCCGGTCTCAGGCCGGGGTTGGTCTGGAAGATTTTCACGAATTTTTAAAGCCCTAGAGAAAAGCCTGAGTGCCTCTTTGTAATTCCCCATGTAACGGTGGATTACTGCAAGCCCGTTTAGTACAGATGCAGTTTCCGGATTTTCAGGCCCAAGTTCTTTTTCCACAACACCAAGCAATTCTTCATACAGAGGCAAGAGCACTTTCCAAGAGACGGATCTATAAAAAGGCTCGGCTTTGACTGTGAACCAACTTACCAGTTTTTCCGGTTCAAAAACCTCCTTTGCGTGTATAAAAGCTTCCTTTAAGGCGATCTCATCTTCAGAGGTGATAAATTCCGGATCTAGATCTTTCAGCCTCTGTTCGTATCTTTCAAGCAGAGTTTTGTAGTTTTCCGTTCTCTTTTCCTGTTTTCTATCTTCATCATCAATGGAATTGTTTTCATCAGAAGCTTCTTCTTTTCCTGAATATTCTTCGTTTACTAATTCTTTTCTGGAATTAATCATAATTTACCCCTCCTAAACAAAAAGCAGAACAACAAAAATCTTTATCTGGAAATCTAACTATTTCAAGCTCTAATTTTTCCAAAATTTTTTTGTCATTTAATAAATGTGTCTAATTATAGATATCACCAAACATTTATCTGATTTCCTTTACAATTATAATTCATTATAACTAAAGAAAATCAAAGAAACTTTCTATTTTATTAAACAGTTTGTGCGTAAGATCAAAATCACTCAAGAGTTAAAGAGAGTACGCGGAAAAAGGGTTATCATACACTTACACTGTTTTCATAATGATGTAAATTAATAATAAGAGCAAAGGTAATATTTACGATTTCTGAGGTTAGCTTTACTTAGTTGATAAATAAGTATACAAAGTTTTTTTATTTGGAGCCGACAATCAACACTCAAAAATTATATCCAAATTTTTGAAGGAAATTAATCGCGCAGATCTTTTTTGTTAAAGAGCTGTGACTTTAACTGACAGCAATAGCGCATAAAAAGTATTTCCTTGTGGGAGGTGGCCACATGTTTGAACTTTCGCTTATCCTTCATCTTACTTCTTTTGTTTTAATGCTTTGTTTTTATGCGGCGGTTGTTTGTAACCCACCCAAAAAGAAAATTGTTTAAACAACGTGCTATAACATTAAATACATATACAATTGAAATGTATATAATGAATAATCGTGATTGAATTTATCTCATCACGATTAGCTTGAAGTGGCATGAATAAAAAGTACAAGGGGGAGTGAAGTGTGGTTAGTATCCCACTTGGAGTCCTCGCGTTATTCATGCTTTTTATGTTTCTTTTGGCAGGGATAGCGTATGAGGCATATATAAGACCTAAGCTTTTCATGCGTTAGCTAAAATTAAACAAAAGAAGACATATATATTAAGGACTAGCAAGGTATAGAAAACACAATTGTAGGATTACATTCTTCATTTCTTTTCTTGAGGAGACAACATATACGAAATTCCATTTTCAAATTATTTTTTTCAAGCTATTCTTTTTCAGGAAAAGTCCCGTTTTTCTAGTTGAAGTGGTTTAGAATCATCTTTGGTATATTTACCATATGCTGTGCAGGTCACAGCTTAAGAAAATGGAAATAAAGTAAAATTCAATACAGAATTAGAAACGCTGCAAAAGAGCGACTGTGACCGCGCTGAAAACTATGAATTTTTGGAAGGTTTCTTCGTCGTTATCGTCATCGGGCATTAACTTTAAAAACCCCTTACGATTCCTTCAATAAGCCTGGGCTTTTAATTCCCGTCTTCCAACCTGCTCCTTTATGTATCCTTCAATGCTTCTTTTCCATTTATCCGGTTCTCTTCTTTTCCAGATAGCTTTATCCTTTGTAACCTTTTCCTATAGGATTTAATACCTTCCCTAAATCTTCGTTTTGTCCACGTTCTTCATGCTGATTTATAACACCTACAATATCAGATCCAAGTTCATCTTCTTCGGTCTTAACAACATATTTTTTATTATTTTTTACTTTTTTCTCTCCTAACATTTTTCATTTATTTTTCTAAAGTCGTTTTAATTGCCTTATGATAGATGAGCTTTAATATGTGTATTCATGAAGTGAAAATTAGCATCCGATATTTAAGCAAAAAATATCCTTTGAAAAGTGGTATACTGATTAGTTCTACAGTCCTACACCCCCAATCAATCCCCATCTTCTTAAATTCGCAAAGCCCGCTTTATCAGAAGACCTACGATTGATTTGTTTCATGGGTACTTTTGGTCACAGCAAAAAAGAAAACTAATAAAACAATGCTGTACAAGAAAGAATATTGGTGTTTATCATGTCATTTCTGAATATAAATATAAGTTTTAAAGACTCTTCGCTGTTTCGAGTGGGTAATTTATATCCACTTTCTATATGTGAGATTGACATCTCTAATATTTAGAAACATTTGTTGTTGAAAATCACATTCAAGCTTGCTGCTTTTCATTTTGGCCGGAAAACTGTGTAACTACGCAATTATTTTCAACCCATACAAAACAGCGAAGAGCTATTTTAAAACCTTTATTTTACTAATTAACCTTTTTTGATTGTTATTTTTATAAATAAATCAGTTAAATTAATTAATTATTAAATTAAATCTTTAAAAACTCTTATCTTATTAATGAACTCACTTTTATAAATTTTTATTTATAAGTATACTTATATTTTATCCGGTTTATGTTAGAATTGTCAAGCTGCGAATAATCAGCGAGATAATTAAGACAATAAAACAAAGCTATAAAAACAGCAGATATTTTGGGGTCGATAAGATGCTGAAAATGAAAAAAGCACTTGGTATTTTGCTGGCAGTCTGTTTTGTGCTGTCAGTAACAGCTGCAGCAGTAAGTGCAGCTCCTAATTTCTATGGTAAGAATAGTTACAACAGCTATAATGATGGTAAAAACAAGTATGACAACCATAATGATGGTAAAAACAAGTATGACAACCATGATGGAAAGAACAAGTATAACAACAACTATGGTAAGAAAAAATACTTTATGAAAGGTCACTGGGGATACAAAAAAGTAAAGCATAACAAGGATAAAAACCACAAATCTTTTTGGTATAGCAATGATAGATACTGGATCCCTGGCTACTCCTACTGGAAATAAAAACGTATAACTATAGATGAAAGTTGAATATAACTAAAATAAATCCTAACTGGTTGGTGTTTAAGTGTTTACATTAGCCAGTTATACTGTCTTTTTTTCTTTCTTCTTTTTCTTTCGATCACGCACACTCCAATTCCAGCGCTAATTCCAATGCCAATTATGATCAGTCCGTTCATTTAAAATCAAGTTTAACTGTCTACGTATAATATTTGGTACTTTCTTTATTTAAAAAAGACATCATCTGGCTTTATATTAGGAAAAGTAGTCTATTATATTGAAAAGTGGATTGAATATATCGATAAGATAGACCAATACCTTATCAAATAAAATCAAAAAGATAATTAATAAATTTGTTAGAAATATATATAAAAACTATCTGAGGCTGGGGGTTTAGTCCTTTTAAAACCTATCTGAAAAGTCATTAACGCATGTTGAAATGTCACAATAGGTATATAGTATCAAAAGTATCCGTCCCGGTTTTTGCATATTGCATATTGTAAAAGTTATAGCAGGTAACCGCTTTTCGGATAGTTCTAAGTACATATCCAAACAGAGATATCTAAACATTAAAATTTTTTGACTTGCTATTTTAAAAATAGAATAGATTTATCAATATACATTAAGATTCTTAATTTATATTTAATGATTATTATTTATCATTGTTTGTTCTATATACTATTAAATACTGCCTGCAAAAAAAAAGAATACTATGATACTTTTTTTACGTCTAACTCTACAAAGTCCAACGATGCAAACCGTTTCGTCAACGCTTACACGATAGAGAATAAGAACTTTGGGATATGAAGAAGCATTCCTCAGATATTCAAAGGTACATCAAGCGAAGAGCCACAAATTCCTTTTGAATTTAGAAGTCAAGAAATCTGTAATCAACGTCTGCCTCTCGTCTCTTTCTCTAAGTTGTGAAAAGGAACCGTTGTTTCAGGAGAGAGCTATGTACACTTTCAACAAGTATATCTAGAGCTCCCTTGATTTTTACTGGGTTATTAATATCTTCCTCAAAGGTTCCATGCCTGCGTATGGATTTTTTTCACGAACTTCTGAAAAGTCGAGCCCGGTTGACTTCCGACACATCGCCACTTTTAAAAAAGATATTAAAGCCTTTCCCGTTGTCAAAAATTATTAACGGTAATAAAATACAATGGATTCCTTATATACTTTTGTATAAGTTTTAGTAGGTTAAAACGCAACCTCAAATAAGTATCCAAAAGAACACAATAAAATTTAATAAAATTATATTATCCTGATTATGCTCCGGTTTTAACCAGTTTTCGGTTAAACCTCTCTTCTCTTTTCCATATTCTCCTTCAATCACCACCTTCAATCTCTTCAACTTACCTTTAACCTTTTAATTTGATTTTAATCTCTTCACTACTTTTAGCTTTCTTAATTACCGTCTTCAATTTCTCTAACTTGCTCTTTAACCTCTGAATTTGCATAATCCGGATTTTTATGGGTAAAACTTATATAATTTGACTCTGTACTAAGAACATTAAAAATAAAGAGATGTATAATCTGTTATTAAAAACTAGTTTCTGTTTTTAATCAAAGAGCAATATACAACCTTATTTTTAAAATATTTACTATCCGTTGTAAGCGGAGGTGAAAAGAAAATGGCTTTTAATGACAGAGGAAATTCCTTCAGGGGAAGAGACAGCAACCGTGGAGGTTTCGGAGCTCCCAGAGAGATGTTTAACGCGATTTGTTCTGACTGTGGCGCTGAAACTCAGGTTCCTTTCAAGCCTGATCCTGAAAGACCAATCTACTGCAGAGAGTGTCTTCCTAACCACAGGAAACCTAGAGAAAACAGGTATTAATATCGGCTTTACTCAAAAAAGTTCTACTTTATAGATTATGTCCGTTTAGTTTGGCTTGAGCAGGCCAAACACGGACCTCCTTCTTTTATAGTGTTTATATTGAATAGTATTCTTTGTCAAATAATTAGAATTTTCTCTCTAATTAAGTTAAGGATTTAAGCTTTTTTTATAGGCTTTTTGAAAAAGCATCTAAATTTCACATTTAACATTCATCTTTTAGAAAAATAGGTCCATGTAAACCAAAGAGATTTGGAGTTTCTGTATTAATAAACAGATTCAAATATTGAAAATGGGTGCAGTTAAATATATATTCTATAAAAAATAAAATATAGATGCTCATGCAAAAAAGGATTATCTATGGAATTGATATTGCCCGAGGGTCTCCAAGGGCAAGGGAACTTCCAAGGTATGCACTTGCTATCCTTAAAGACGGGGAAGTTTCCCATCAAAGTATGCTCCGTCGCCAGAAAATCTTTAATATGATCCAGAGAGAAAGGCCGGAGATCATAGCTGTTGATAATATTTTCGAGCTTGCAGCCGATAGAAGCGAGCTCCTATCTCTTATGGAACGGCTGCCTGAGGGCGTTAAACTGGTTCAAGTCACAGGTGGGCTGCATCCCGAACCTCTTGTCAGGCTTGCGCGGAAAAACGGATTTTCTTTTGACCCCGAAAACCCAAATGAAGAAGCCGAAGCATGTGCCCGCCTTGCAGATCTGGGGGTTGGACATGAAGTTTCTCTTTTTGAAGATATTACAAAAATCAAAGTAAGTAGAGCTCGTTCCCTGGGAAGAGGAGGCTGGAGCCAGAACCGATATCGTAGGAAGGTACACGGAGCTGTACTCCAAAGGAGCAGGGAGATTGAAAATATCCTGAGAGACCTCTCTCGGGTAAAAGGAATAAGGTTCGAAACCGTAAACGTAAAAGGTTTCGGAGGCTATGTAAGATCTGAATTCACTGTCTATGCAAAACGTGGAGAGATACCGATACATCCAATGGCAAGTAATGATGCTCAGGTAAGCGTACGAAGTGTTGAACGCGATAAAATCCGATACGTTCCCCTTAAACCGAAAAACCCTAGACGTAAGTTTACAATAGTTGGAATTGATCCCGGAACAACCGTGGGAATAGCGATTCTCTCTCTTGATGGTGATCTTCTCTACTTGAAAAGCTTCAGAGGAATAGCTCCTGACGAAGTAGTTAAACTCATCGCGGAATACGGAAAACCTGCGGTTATTGCCAGTGATGTAACTCCAATGCCTGGTTCAGTAGAGAAAATCAGGAGAAGTTTCAATGCAATCCCTGCAAGTCCTGGAATTGAGGTTTCTGCAGAGGAAAAAATTGCACTTGGAAAGACTTTCGGCTATTCCAATGACCATGAAAGGGATGCACTTACTGCGGCTCTTCTCACCTACAGGAATTACAAAAATATATTCTCTAGGATTGAAAAGAAGGCTCCTCAGAACGCAGATATCGAGCTAATAAAGCTTAATGTAATTCGTGGAGCTTCTATAGAGTCTGCAATTGAAAAAGTCCGGGCACTAAATGAGCCTGAAAAACCAAGGTCAAGAGAGCATGTGGAAAAGCCGGAGGACAGGGCAGTCGATGAATCCCTCCTGAAAATTAGGGAGACTGTTCAGCGGCAGAACGAGCAGATTCAGAATCTTCAGGAATATCTTGAGGAATTAAAAAAAGGACTGCTTGTAAAAGACAGGAAAATCTCAAAGCTTCAGTCAAGACTGAATAACTTCAAAAAAGAAGCTTACAATGAAGTTAGGAAATCAAAAGAAATCCAGATAAGGGACGAAACCATCGAAAACCTGAAGAAAGAGGTCAGCCATAAAAATAAAACCGTAAAAGAGCTGCGACGTAGAAGCAATAAATTGCGCAAAATCCAGAAGATGGAAGTTCGTGGCGAAGGTACGGCTGTCAAAGTTATTGCTGCCTTTACAAAGGAGTCCATTTCCGAAACGAAGGAAAAATACGGGCTTAAAACAGGTGATGTAGTTTTCCTGGAAAACCCAAGTGGAGGCGGAGCTGCAACAGCCCAAATCCTTGTAGAGGCTGGAATCCGTGCTGTACTTATCCCTGAGGATATTTCACACGCAGCCGCTGAAACTTTTTTCAGAGGAGATGTGCCGGTCTTAAAAGAAATCTCACTAGAAAGGGCGGAAGATTTTGCAATGGTTGAACCCGAAACTCTCAAAGTCGCAATCGCAGATTGGGAAAAAGAAGCCGATATAAAACGCCATAGAGCAAAACAAGACGAGTTGCAGAGTCTCTTTGAAGAATATAAGAGTGAAAGACGCCGGGGTCTGGCTTAAAAAGGCCTTCTTTTAAATTCTTCTGTTCTTTCTTTTTTAAAAAGGATTGTGGAACTAGAAAGCACTTCTTTTTTAAGCAATAAATTCCATTTGAACTAGTATGCCAGATCCCATAAGAGAATCCCCTAAAGAACCTGCCAAAATCCCGATTAAAGAGCATTTCCAGCTCAAGGAAACTATAGTTACGATTGCAGCCGATAACCAAGCCCATATCGAAGCCGCAAAAGAAGCGATCCGCATCCACAGGGCAGTCCTTGAGACTTATATTCTCTCTGACCCTTATTTTCAGCTTACTCTCGAGCCTTACGAATGCCCGGAAACTGCCCCTGAAGTTGTAAAGAGAATGGTAAAAGCCGGAAACACTATGGGAATAGGACCAATGAGTGCGGTCGCAGGCACAATTTCTGCCCTTGCAGTGGAAGCAATGATTGAAGCAGGAGCAAAATACGCCATTGTCGATAATGGAGGAGACATCGCGCTTATTAACAACAGGCCTGTTGTGGTTGGGATCTATGCGGGACAGTCTCCTATTAAAAACCTGGGGCTAATATTTGAGCCCAGAGACTCGATTACAGGCGTATGTACGTCGGCAGGAACAGTTGGCCCCTCAATTAGTTTTGGAATGGCGGATGCGGCTGCAATATTCTCAGATGATGTATCCCTTGCTGATGCAGCCGCAACAGCTCTTGGAAACGAGGTGGGCATTGGAAAAGAATCTGTAGAGGCTTCCTTCAAAGCTGTAAAAGGGATTCCAGGAATAAAAGGCGCACTCGTGATCCAAAGTGAATACATTGGCATGTGGGGACAGGTTCCAAGGATTACAAGGGCAGATGTCAGATACGAGTATATAACTAAAGCATAAATATTTTTTAAAATTTCAATATTCATCTGAAGTCCTTCAGATACTTTTTAGATATTCATAAAATAGGCTCTTCGCTGTTTTGAGTGGGTACTTTAATATAAAACACCTCTAATTAACAACATTAGCCCATCATTTTGGATAACATTTAGAGCAGCAGGGTTCTTCGAATTGGCTCTAAATCCAACAAGCGTAATTGCATTTTCTCTTTTTGGGAGCAAGAAGTCTATTTTAATCCTTTTAAAATATTTTTTTCTATCTTTGGACAATCCTTGCCAGATCCTGGTGGGAGAATCTGAAGATGCAATTGCGAAAAAGAACTTATAGTTATGATTTTTGCAGAATATTATAATTCGTTTTTTTCGTTTCATTTTCATGTTAAGATGGGTTACTCGAACACTTTTCATATTCACTATTGGTTTTTCACTTTTATATTGATTTTCAGTAATGATCTTAAGAGAATTTAACCAAAAAATACTTATAGAATCTTTTGTTGCCCGAATATTGTTGACATAAAATATATATCCTCTTTATAACATAGGGAAATATTTATATAGATAAAATGGGTAATGAGATTCCGTTATCCGGCAAGTGAGACACTAATTCCTGACCGGCAAAACGTGAAAAATAAAAAGAAGTGATAATGGGATGACAAATACTGAAATTTTTGATAAGTTACGCGATGCGATCGTTAATCAAAACGTCGCAGGTACTGCCGAGCTCTGTAAGGAGGCTCTGGCTTCAGGAGTTCCAGCTCTTGACATTATTACAAAAGGTCTTTCCGTTGGAATGAAAATTGTCGGTGACAGGTTCGAAGCCGCCGAGATTTTCCTACCTCAAATCATGATGTCTGGAAAAGCAATGAGCAATGCAATGGAAGTCCTTACCCCTGAACTTGAAAAGACCAAGAAAGACGGAGAAGAAGCAGGACTTGCCATCACCTTTGTTGCAGAAGGAGACATTCATGACATTGGTCACAGGCTCGTCACCACTATGCTCGGAGCAAACGGGTTCCAGATCGTTGACCTTGGAGTTGACGTGCTTAATGAAACAGTTATAGAAGAAGCTGAGAAGCACAAGGGAAAAAAAGTTCTTTTAGTAGGCTCTGCTCTGATGACCACCTCCATGCTCGGCCAGAAAGATCTTATGGACAGGCTCAAGGAAGAAAATCTAAGGGACAGCGTAAAGTGCATGTTCGGAGGAGCTCCTGTATCTGATAAATGGATTGCTGAGATCGGAGCGGATGCAACTGCAGAAAATGCTGCCGAGGCTGCAAAAGTAGCACTTAAGGTAATGCAATAATCCTTGGAGGCAAAAGACATGACATTTAGAAAGTCCTTTGATTGCTATGATTTCTATGACAGGGCAAAAGTAGGAGAAAAGTGTAGCCTGGATGACTGGGACCTTATGAAGATCCCTATGAAGGCAATGGAGCTCAAGCAGAAGTACGGGCTTGACTTCAAGGGAGAGTTTGTCCCAACCGACAAAGACATGATGGAAAAACTCTTCAATGCAGGCTTTGAGATGCTCCTTGACTGTGGTATTTACTGTACCGATACTCACAGGATTGTAAAGTATACTGAAGATGAAATCTGGGACGCAATCAACAATGTCCAGAAGGAATTTGTGCTCGGAACAGGCAGGGAAGCAGTAAACGTCAGAAAGAGAAGTGTTGCTGACAAGAAAAAACCAATTGTGCAGGGTGGACCCACCGGATCTCCGATTTCCGAAGACGTGTTTATGCCTGTTCACCTGAGCTATGCTCTGGAAAAAGAAGTAGACACTATCGTTAATGGTGTAATGACTACAGTACGTGGGAAAGCGCCTATTCCAAAGAGTCCATATGAAGTTCTTGCTGCAAAGACTGAAACAAGGCTAATTAAGAATGCTTGCGCCATGGCTGGTAGGCCTGGCATGGCTGTTTAGGGCCCAGAGACCTCCCTGTCCGCTCAGGGAAACATTTCCGCTGACTGCGCTGGCGGAATGACCTGTACGGACAGCCACGAGGTCTCGCAACTCTGTGAACTCAAGATCGACTTGGATGCAATTTCAGTTATTGCTCACTACAACGGAAACAGCGACATTATTATGGACGAACAGATGCCGATTTTCGGAGGATATGCAGGCGGCATTGAAGAAACCACAATAGTCGACATTGCAACCCACATC
>DASXVB010000074.1:0-9995 GCA_036504475.1 Methanosarcina sp. | reverse complement strand
AGCAGGCAAGGACACGATCCTATTACCAGTCTTAGACATTACCAGAGTCTTTCCTTTACAGATTACGAAATGAGGGACATAGAAAAGAGGCTCATAGAATGGGGAATTCTTAGAAAGGGAATTTAAACAAGTAGCTTTTTGAAACGTACAATTTTACAGAACTTTTTGCACACTACCGAAAAGATTAAGAAATATATTAAAATAAAAATACTTTTTAAGCTTAAATTTCACAAAAAAGGAGGATTAACAGGCCGACAAATGGGAGTATTGGGAGGTGGTGTTTATTATTAACAGTTTAGGGGTTTTAAAGGAGGTAAATTTTTTTTGTGTAACGAGTAGATCGGTCGACCTGCAGGACGTACATAAATATAATAATATAAAAAACTATTGATAATTATTATTCAGTAACTATCTTACTGAGTATTTTATATCCAATAGTACAGCTATCGGCAATAATCCAGATTCTTATAACCTAAAAAATAATGCTTATAAACCAGATGCTCTCTAGCTTTTTATATTGATTTTTGTAAAACCTATGTATTTTATCTTCTTTTGAGCTAATTCCAGCGACAAATTATAGAGAATATTTGGGCATATGCATAGGTTTTAGCACAAAACCTATGCATTAGTAAAATGAGTAATTAATTTTTGCGTCACAAATATATTAAATTTTTTTCCTGAGCTCTTCATAAGTATCACGTGAAATCCTACTCTGCTTTAGGATTTCCTTTATTAGACCAGTACCTAACTCTTCATTTCCATGCACAGGAACAACTGTTTTCCTGCCATCAGGATGAGCATATCTCACATGGCTTCCTACCTGATGGACCTTTTGAAAACCGATTATTTCAAGTATTTTACACATTTCCCTCCCGCTTACTGGAAGGAGTCTACTCATACTTTTACCTCTACCTGCTGAATTCCTACAAACTTCAACGGCAGAATATCTTCAAGTTCCTCTGCTTCAAGACAAACTTGGATTGCTTCTTTTACACGTTCTATAGCCTGCTCAACATTTTTCCCCTGAGTGTAACACCCTGGTATGTCAGGGACTTTTGCAATATATACACCATCTTCATCTTGCTCAATTAAGACTGTATAATTCACGCTCTTGGTTTCCATCGTTACCATAATATCATTTAATCTATAGGTATTTAAAACCGTCTAGTACAGGCTTTATATGAGAATATAGTACAATGAATGACAGTAAAAATTGATTTTTTCCGTAAATATATGTTTGTTAGCTTAAGGTTCATGTCCACAGACCTCCTGTAGTAACACTCAATGAAACTCCCGAGGAATTCCATATTTCCACTGGACTGTGTCAGAAGATTTAAATCAAATTTACTGCGGAAGGTCTCTGGACATGAACGCTAAGTAAACAAAAATTTGACTTTGAATTTACAGCAAATTCGGGACATTGCCAATTATTTTTCAATCATCGCGAGTTTCGGCAAGAATTTGATAAAATTTGGTTCCATTAACATGAAGTTGCAGTTGGTCTTTTGAAGGTAAAGAAGATTTCTGCCAAGAGCTTTCTCCTCTGAACATGCTCATATCTATTATTGCCTCCATAGAGCGTACTCCGTGTATATAGCGTGGTATTTTTATGAGTGCTCTTAATATATCTTCATCAATATCTACTTCTGCTACTTTTCTATTACCATTAAGATTATTGTTTGAAGTCCTTATAATATGTGGGATTTTCTCTTCAATCAATGAACGCAGTTGGATTGCTCTACGAATGATATATACTTCATCATCGTCATCTATTTCATTTGGCCCAAGAATGTTAACATAGCCCCGAAGGCGACTTACAAAGTCTGGACATTTCTCTGGAATGAGACCTTTATTTATTGAGGTTTCTTTTTCGATAAAATCTGTTTGCGAGCTATATTTAAGACCCATGCTTGCACAAAAATCATTATAAGTTTTATACACTCCTTCAGCAAAAACAAATATTGATTTTCCTATTGGATGAAGATTTCCATTGTCTAGAAATTTACCATCTTGCATTGGTACCAAAAAATATTTTAGCCATCCAAGAATTTGATCTCCAAACTTGCAGTCAAATTCATCAAAAAACACTAGAGGTATTTTGCCTTCTAATGAAATATCTCGTATTCTATAAAATGCATTTGTAAGATCTTTTATAGAAGTAAATTGTGAAACATTAAAATCTATTTTAAAAACTTTTTCTCGATCAATACTTCTTGCTACTTCTGTTACTCCAAAAGACTTTCCTGAACCTGGATATCCAAAAGCTGCAATAGACAGAGGCCTAGCTGTTTTGTCAGAATTGATATATTCTTCCATTATTTTCATAATACTACGGAAACTTTCAATTTCAGCTCTATCAACAGTTGTTAATTTACCAAAACATCCTTTTGGTATTTCTTTAATTTCAGAAGTTCCTTTCTTAACAATATTAATTGCAAGGCTTTCCAACTTTATATCTTTTATTTTACTTCCCAAAATGCTCCAAGGGTTTAGATCAGGTTTTGTGCCATCGTCCTTTGGAACTTTGGTACATACAATATAATCTTCTTTTTTATTATCTATAAATAAAGTCTTACAAATCTCTTCAAAAAAAATCGGATTTTCTGTGTCATTTTTTCCATGTCCGTTTTTTATGAATCTTAAAGAAGATATTAACCCTTTCTTTATACCCTGCATTAGAATTCTATCGATTTGCTCACATATTGTCACATCAACATTTTCTTTTTGTAAAATATTAGATTTTTTGTTAACAGCTTTAGATATTAACTCTGAAGCTATTGTAGAAACAAAAACTAGAGAAGTGCCTCGCATTGTACCAAGTTTTTTCTCATCCCATGAACCTCCTTCAACATAAGCAGGATTAAAGTATAATTTAGCTCCAATGCGTTTAGATTGACCATTGTAATAAATTGCTCCTTCATTTTTGAATCTAATTATTACATTAGGTAAATCATTTATTTGGACTAATCCAGGATTATGTTTTATTTCCCATAAGCAATCTAAGGCGGTTTTTTCCCATGAAATTGAACGGCTTATATTTGCACCCAATTTTCTCAAATCGTCTGCATTCAGGATTAAAATTAAATTATTTTTATGGTATTTCAATACATGTTCCCATAAATCTCCTTTAAAGAGAGGAGGATACATATTGTAAATAATCACTGGTTTATGACCTTACTTCAAGGCTGTAGGCCATTTTTCGGACCAATTTTCTGCTCCATTTCTATACTTAGATCTATCTTTCACTGATCTAAATCCATTCCCCACATCATGAATAATTACAAACTGTGCATCGTCTTGGCTGGTAAATTCTTTGTTAGGATCTATATCCAAGGAATCAGGACATAAATTTTCTCCACAAGGTGTTGTGTAACCATATGATTTTTTTACTCTATACACTTTATTAATATTGCCTTCACCGATACCTACATTAGAGTTATTCTTAGCTGGGAAACTATCGAGCTTTACATTTGTGTGTAAAATTTGATTTGAATCCATTTTTCTTAATTCTAATTCATTATATTTTTGAAAAATAACCTTAACCTCACCGTCTTCTACAAATTGGCTCAGACTGCTAATTAACATGTTAGCCAAAAGAATAGCACCTCCAGACTGTGGGCTAATACTCATTCCCTCATATAATTTCCAATTTATTTCTTCATTTGATTCTGGAAGTCTTGTCCAAAAATACCAATCTACGGTGACATCTCCTGCTACGATAACTTTAAGCTCATTTACAGTCATAATTATTCATCCAAAAATATTTTTTAGTTTATATTCCAATGATTTTCATAAATAATGATTATTTAATTATATTTTTACTAAAAAGATTATAAAATAAATAATTTGAATTTATATCCATTATTATATCAATATTTCTAAATTATTTTGTATTTATAATATTTGAAAGTAAAACTTTTAATTAGTATCTGAAAAGAAGGTTCCGTTGCAAAAAATCTCAGAATAAGCATGTAAATTTATGGATAATAAACAAAAATTAAAATATTCAAGAGGATGTATTAATATTATAGAACTATTCCAAATAATTTATTAATATATTTAGCTTCATTTCTATGAAAGTTGCTCATATTACTGCAAGGAAAACGAGTCTTACAGATGACAACAAAGTATAATAAATCATAACACGTTTCGTCTTATTTGCAAAAATTGTTTTGAGCTTATTACTCTCAACAATTTACTTTATGAAATTGTTTTAAAAACCGAATATTCTTCTTTATATCAGGTAGTCTCTTGTTTACCCGTCTTTTAAAATCGTTATCGACTAAGACCTGATATGCGTTTGAGTTCAATTTCATTCAAAAGACTATGTAACAAGATTTTTAAAACTGCCATCTGTTAAACCATTTTAAAAAACGAATATATTTTTTCCTTCGACGAGTGTATACTTCAGCAGCTAAAAAGGGTTAGAAACGCATAGGCACTAAGAATTATAAAATTTGGCATCAAGTCACAATCTATTTTTAGACTTACAACGAATGTCTATTGAATGCCCACAGAAAGTCGGATCCAAATAACTGCTAAACTGCCTATAGACCTTCATGCTACATTAAGCAAGGCAATTGAGGAAGGCAGATATGACAACATGACAGCCGCCGTAATAGTAGCCTTAAAAAAAGAACTATCAGAACCCACCGAAATGTCAGAAGACATTCAAAACGCTGATATGGAAGTCCAAAGACTTACTCAGGAATTACAAAAGAATGTCTCAGACTTACAGGTAATGCAAGCGACATTCGAAGGCATTCAGCGACTTACAGAAGAGAAAGACAAGCAGATTGAAGAAAAAAACAAGCATATAGAAACATTGAAAGATGAACTTACAAAAGCAGAGAGAGACAAAGAGGACTTAAAAACGATGTATAATAATTACTTCTTACAGACTCAGACTTTAATCAATAAGAGGGCAATTGAAGCACCTGGGCAGAAGAAGTGGTGGCACTTTTGGTGATGTCTTAAGAACTGATAATTTCATCAATGTGATTGTAATGCAAAAGGACACAGAGCCAATCTGCTAACTCAGAAAGTGGTCTCAAAATGTTTATAACATATAGCATCCTATAGGATACTATATGGCTGCTACAACTACAGTTTGTCTTGAGCCTCGAATAAAAGAGATGCTTAACGGCTTGAAAACCCATAAAGAGGAATCTTATAATTCTGTTATCGAAAGGATAGTAAATATGGCTTATGACAGTGAACTCTTGACCAACAGTGAAATTGAAGGAATTGAAGAAAGCTTGAAGGACATAAAAGCAGGAAGATACTATAGCGAAGATGAAGCAAAGAAAATGTTAGGTATAGAGTGATGTACACTGTTCAGTATACTTCACGCGCTATTAAGGACATCAATAAACTGCCGCCTGAAGTCAGAAAAAGAATTTTTGATGCGATTGATGGGATTAAAGAAGACCCTTATTCACATGTCAAGAAATTAAAAACATCTCCCGATTCCTCTATCTATTCTTTGAGAGTTGGAGAATATCGAGTGCTGTTGAATATTACACGATCTCAACTTATTATTTTCGTCATAGGAGCTGGATATCGCAGTACAATCTACAGAAAATTTTAAGTGATTATTCCCACGACTTAAGTCGCGGGCATCTAAGCTCTTCTATCTTCTCTATAGCTTTTTTAAGAATTTCGTCTTTCTTATCATCATTCTGAACCATACTGACGACTTTATGAGCCTGATTGATACTGATGTCACCCGTTCGGAGTTTCTGTTTTATTTCTTCAGGTGCTTTTTCAACTATCTTTTTAACTTTAGCTACAGTATCTACGGAAGTGCCTGTATCCTTTGCGATTGTTTTAACTGTATTAACAGGTTCTACTTTAGTCTTAGACGCTTCACTTTGTAAATATGGGTTTTCTGATTTCTGAAAAGGTATATTTACAAAGTGAGATCTGTCATTCTCAAAGCGTTTTGAATGTGTATTTTCTGCATTAACGGAAAGATTATTTTTTCCTTTATTAGCCAAGTGTTCACTTTTTTTAAGTCCTAATTCAACCTTCACAAACTGAGGCAGGTTTCTTCTACCGTTTTGATTATCAATTATCCAAATACAAGCATCATCTTTGGAATCAAAATCATACTCAACGGTTTTAAATTTGATGTTATGTTTATTACAAATACCATAGCGATTATGCCCATCAATCAAGGCACTAATTACAAAAAGCCAAAAGCCAACTTAAATAAAAAGATTGATAGCATCAATAATTATAAAAAAGATGAGTTTTAATTGCAGGAAGCTCCCCTCAAAGCTCCCTGCACATCTACGACTTTGTTTCGAAATCTTGTTTCTCGTAAATATAATTATCATATTCAGTATTGTATTTAAATAAATATTAAACATAATATTATTTATTTAATATTAAATGCATGTCAAGAAATAACTTGAGCCAATTTTTACACTGTACTCAAACACTAATAAAACAGTTTCATTTCGGTCGAATACCCCATTGCTTGCAGCTGGGTGCGCCAGCGCAACTTTGATTCAAAACACAAATAGTCGCTCAAGCTATTTAGCTACGACTCTTTAATTGAAGAGGCCTGCTCTATACTCTTAGCAAAAACTTGGTCTCTTCTTCGAATTTTGTGGGGATACGTCTATGAAAATAGATAATAAGAGTTTGAATATAAGAAAAGCAGCATTTCTTCTAAGCGTTGCTGGTTTGGTAATATTAACAGCTATAGGAATGCCTGCAGGCGCCAGTGAGATCAAAGTTAAAAGTATAGTTCCTGAGAATAACACAACTATGTTGTTACAGGTGCCTGATGTGCGCCAATCCACCAACTACTCGTGTGGAGCTTCATGCTTTCAGGCTGTAGTAAGCTACTGGGGCGGTCAAGATATGGGAGAAGGCCAGTTTATTGAGCTCGTCAATACCACTCTCGGAGAGACTGACCGCAAGGGCACCACCCCCATCGGCATCGTAGAAGGAGCAGAAAAAATGGGGTTTAGAGCTGAGATTAGGGAGAACCTGACACTGGACGATTTGAGAGACTCCATTAATAAAGGCATTCCAGTAATAGTTAGACTTCAGGCCTGGAAGGATGAGAATCAAACTTGGAAAATGAATGCGAGCAGTCACTACATGGTAGTCATAGGCATAGACAGCAAAAATGTGTACTTTGAAGACCCATGGATACTTGGCAACAGAGGGTATATTCCACATGATGAGTTCATAGAACGTTGGCATACTTTCAGTTATGAATCTCCTACAGCTGATAAAAAAACAAATATGATTCATATGGGAATCTTTATCAGTGGAGACAAGCCTGCACAAAATCCTGGTTTCATACACGTGGACTAAATCCAGGTACCAATATGCTTGAATATGTCCAGAATTGAGAAATCTTTCTGTTCCGGGAAATGCAAGACAGCCTATTACAGAAAAACAGATAATAAGTAAAACAGAGTCGGATGACGTTTTGGTCAGTTTCCTGAATATAACGGCAAATTATATACTATGAAAATATTTTATCAGCATATATACTTTTCGGTTGTATGTTTTTCAAAGGCAAATCGGTATCAAGTAGCTCTGCGCTAAAAACCGACTTGAACATTTTTAAAATTGGGAATTTTAGTCCTTTAAGTTGGGAGTTAATCTTTTTCCGGCAAGAACAATCACCGTTATTCTAAATCCTCAGGATTGGATTCCGGTAAATAGTAATGAACTGGAACAGGATCAAGTATTTCATTGATCTCTGCTTCTGTGCAGCATGTAATATCATATCCTTGAATCTCGACTATTTCTTGATTCTCGTCAACAAAGATCACAAGAGCCGAGGGTGTCTCTCTTTTAACATTTATGGCCTTTTTAAGTTCTGCTATATTCTGCTTAATTTGCTTGATAGTCACTATTAACCCCCGGGTACGGGTCCTGTTTTGGTATGCAGATATGAACATTTGCGAGGGATAGTATCCGTTCTTTTTCTTCCGTAGTGTAATTTGAAACGTCTTTTCCGTTAATTTCGAAAACGTATGCTGGATTTATTTCTTCACTGTCTCCCTAGAGGTGGGAATCATAGATTACAACAAGGCCTTTAGGATTTTCTAGGCATAGTGCTTCCCTGATTCCCTTTAAGTCATGTTTAAGCTGCTGAATTGACATGTTTATACCTTCCGGAAGCTCTTACGAAAAAACTTTAGCACATGAGTATGAGGGTGTGCAGCAATGTAGGTATTTACGTCATCTTCTGTTTCCCCATCGGCGGTTAAACCCTCTACCCGAAAATCAAATATCTTAAACTGCGGCTCATGCTGCGTAATGATTGAATTCTTGAGCTTTTTTAGTTCCTGTATATCCCGCCTTAATTGGGTTATCGACATTTTAACGCCTCTTTGAGCTCCTGAACATCAGATTGAAGCTCGTTGATCTCAACATCCTTGAGCACACTATTTTGAGCCTGGATAGCCTGAATCAAGACTCTGATGTACCCAAGCTTAATTGAATCTCCTTCCTGAGGACGGAACCTTTTGACATTGATTCGCTTCTGCAAATTTTCAATTAGGATAGAGTTGGCCTTTAAAAGGGAGTCCCTAGAAGAAAAAATGAAGATATTTTCGGATAGGATGTTATTGTTTGTCATGATTTCTCTTTAAATAAAAATGGCTCTTAAATGACACATGTTTGATTACTCACTTTTTGTATACTTTGTCGGATTATAAGGGTCGTACAACCCGAAGTCCAGCCCATTAGGATTATCCTGTTTAACAGGTTTTCTTGAGAAAAACTCGCTGTCTACATACTCATCAGCAAGATTCTCAATATCCTCTACAGATGCCTGTGCATATTCTGATGCATTAAAAGGAGTTCCAAACCGAGCCTTTGCCTGCGCAAGTTTATGAATTGCAGCTGCACGGCGTTCTGATTCGTCGGGTTCTTCAACTTCAGGAATTCTGAAAGCTGCCATCATACATCCCTCACTGAGAGCGGAGCAGTTTTCCCGGTGATAATATCAGCCACAAGTTCTTTGATTGGTATTTCACGATCGAACGCAGCTTTCCGGACCATTTGCCACACATCGTAGGAGATTGAAAACGTCTTGTTATTATGATTTGCATTTAAATTTTTCATGATATGTTATTGGGCTTAATAATATTTAAAACTTATTATTTTTATAATACTATAGTTATTATTAGTTCGTATTAGTTCTTTAATTAGTGAAAAAATTGATTAAAATGGTTATTTTGATGGTTGAGATAGTAATATTTTTCCAGGATTTGAGGTGTTGTTTTTTTAAATTATTCGATTCAAATTTTAACAAGATCACCATGGGAAACTACTGCAGATAGCAAGTGATTCGAATATTAACGAATAAATAACGCAAAATATTTTTTTGACTTGCAGTTGTTGCAGTATGTAAAGAAGCAAATGGCAGGTTAATGCGTTATGGGGTTAAGTTTGAAATTACATATTATATTTTTTTAGTTTTCTGAGTTATTCAGATGCATTTTGAGCGGATTTATTCAAGGAAACACAGAAAGGGTATAAAAAAAGAATATCTTAAACAAACACATAATATATCCTTTTTCTGTGTTTTAACTTCTTTTCTAGTTTCTTTACTCATTTGCGCCTTTTTAAGCCTACTGCGCCTTCTGCGCCTCTCTGCGCCTCGCTTTTCGGGCCAACAACTACTGTTTTTTACCTTTCTGCGCCTTTGCGCCTTTAGAACATACTCCTATACAAACTTTTTCGATATATTGCCTAGTTTGGTATATACAATAGAAAAGTAATAATATTGTCTTATACACAGGGCGCAAAGACGCAGAATCTAATTATTAGGGCTTATGATAGCGATAATGTACGGCGCAGAATAGGCGCAGGCAGGCGCAGAATAGGCGCAGACATGTTCTTGATTTTAAAAATAGAAATGTAGTATGAAGGGAAATAAGAAAAGAGGGGTTAATGGTCCCAGAAGTCGTTAATTTTAGGGTCTACCGGGCAGTCAATGACGTTAATAAACCGTT
>DASXVB010000073.1:0-2765 GCA_036504475.1 Methanosarcina sp. | reverse complement strand
AGCTTAGAAAAACAGATTCCTATTGAGAGTTCAAAATTTTCATTCCTTATAGGAGTAATCATCCTCGGGATCAGGCCTGGATCATGACAAACTCCAAGGTTCATTATTACTATAATGTCAGAATCCAATGCAGCCTCAATCCCTTTTTTTAAAAAAATTCCCTTTCGATTTGTGATAGGATTTCGGATTACTTCTGCACCTGCCATTTCTGCAACATCAACAGTATGGTCAGAACTTGCATCATCCACGACAACAACCTTGTGAGAACACTTTTTTGCCCGCAGGACAACGCTGCCTATGGAGAGTTCTTCATTGTAGGCTGGAAGAATCACGGCTACATTAGGAGGAACTATACCTCTATCACGCATATTTTCGTTTTGAGTTAGAAATTGTGAGCTTTCGCCTAAATGAAGCTCTGTATTCATTTTGTAATACCTCTTTTTTGAAATAAGATTATACAGGTTAAGGGTAAGATCTAGATAATGTGTTTTTAAGTCTCATAGGATTCTATTGTCTGCATTTATGAATAGAATTTGGATTGTGTGATGATTTGAGACTAAACGTATTAAATAATATATAATAGGTCGATATTCAAAAGTGTTACCTAAAACTAAATAAACACATCAGGAGAATAAATTATAGATCCATTCGAATCAATTCTGATTGTGTAGATATAATGTTTTACATAACAACTAAATTGAATGATTATATAATTCATATAATGTTAGTTAATAAATATCTGTGGTAGTTAATGATATATAAAGTTAGTGAGTTAATATAATTACTTGGCAATAAATAGAAAAGTTATGAAGCTTAAGACACCATCAGTTAAAGAATTATATAGCATTCTTTTATGTATTTATATTTGAAAAGATATTAGATGCAAGTAAGTATGATGTGTAACATTAAATAAATAAAAAATGTAAGGGGAAATTACATCAGCGGAGCATACTAATTTTTATATTCAACATGATATATATAATTATAAAGTTTATCTAGTAGATCTGAATAATTTTAACTATATGTGACTCGATGTGTTCACTTGCTTCATTTTCCAATAGGAAAGAATGAAGAAATGCTCTATTTCCCAATCCTGAGTCTTTTAGTATTCACTTTTTTATAGCAGACTTTGCGTATTTTAGACGAGAAACGCGCTCAAAAACCTATACTTTTGAGGACTCATTTAGAGCACCATCAATTTCGCCAAACCTAATATTTTGGAAAAAATAGGAGTCAAAATGGATAAGCTTCTACTGTTTTCCTTATATGTTTTGAAATATTTTATATTTCAGACGAAGAAATGAGGTGTTTTATTTTTCAGGCATTCAGAATGATTCAGAATTCAAAGAAATAAAATATAGTTATTAAAATAGCGGACTATAAACAAATCTTTATATAATATTCACAATAAGAGGTTGTGGAATATCAGGCAAGTCTGCACAAATAGGCTTGAACTAGTCCAGAGTGAAAAAGGAGTAACTTTGATGAGAAAAGGAATCTTTCGTGAAAAACAAAAAAAGATGAATCTTCTGTTAATTGTTTCAATTCTGAGTCTGGCTTTACTAGTAATTTCCCCTACTGCATACGGTAGTGATTTAAGTAATTCCCCCTCACAAACAGGACTTGTTTTGAAACCGTTGCCTACCAACACTACAGGAGAAACAGGATTTTCCAAGCTTGTTTTAGTGTCAGATGAAAATGAGGGACCTTTCCAAAAAGTCGAACAATATATAAATCTTATTTATACCTTTGTAGGTATTGGGGCAGCATTTCTGATTCTTTTGATTTATCGATATATGGCTTCAAAAGAACAAGAATTGATAGAAAAGATTCCAAAAGAAATCGATTCACATAAAGCTCCAAAAGAAACAGAATTGATAGAAAAGATTCCGAAAGAATTCGATTCACATAAAATCTGGAAAATACTAGGGCTTGAGAAATTAAACCAGGAAAAATACGAAACCACAAGAATCAGGCTTTTTATTGCAATACCTGCTGTATTCATAGTTCTGGCGGAATTTCTGATATATGCACACAGAATCCAACTTGCAATCTTGATACATATCGGAGTTTTGATTGCGTTTTCTATTTCTAATATATTTGTAAAAGATCTCAAAATATATAGGATTTATCAGGCACTAATGCTTCTACCGATCCTGAGATTAGTAAATCTTTCTATGCCTGTGTTTTTTTCAACCACTCTTTATACCTACGTTTTTGTTTACAGTCCTCTTTTAATTCCCCTAATAATTATAGTGACTCATCAACGTTACTCCCTTGAGCAGGTAGGAATTACCGCAAAGCATATTCTGGGTTATACAATCCTTTCGATCCCACTAGGCCTTTTGCTCGGGCTCGGAGAATACCTGACCATACGACCAAATTACCTTATCCCTGATCTTTCGATAGAAAACCTGCTTAAACTTACTATTATAATGATTATTTTCGTAGGCTTAACTGAAGAACTTATTTTTAGGTCAATCCTCCAGACAAGGCTTGAAGAGGTACTTGGCCCGAGAGAAGCACTGATAATTGCAAGTATTTTGTTTGGGTTTATGCACTCAGGATACAGTACCTTCTACGAAATTATGTATACAGGTTTTGTAGCACTCTTCATAGGCTTCGCTTTTCACAAAACAAAAAGCCTACCCTTTGTTGCTATCTTGCACGGTCTCATCAATGTTTTCCTTTTCGGAATTCTGCCATATTATCTTAGTGGATGGACAGGATTTTAACACATCTACAAAAATAATTCAAAAAATTAA